>JBEDEF010000250.1:0-6993 GCA_041175845.1 Verrucomicrobiota bacterium | reverse complement strand
ACCCTGCATAGTCCGCCGCATCCGCCTCCGCCCGTCATGAAGAAATTCCTGCTCCTTCCGCTCCTGGCGCTCCTCGCCGCCCTCTCCGCCCGCGCCCAGCCGGCCCGGTCCGAGCTCGTGGCCCGCGTCGAGTCCTGCGAGGCGATCCTCCAGGAGTTCCAATCTCGCCGCCACCTCGCCATTCCCCCCGCCGTGTGGCAGCGGGCCAAGGCCATCGTGGTGCTGAACCAGTTCAAGGCGGGATTTCTGGTCGGCGTGCAAGACGGCTACGGGCTCATCATGGTGAAGAAGCCGGACGGTCGCTGGAGCATCCCGGTGCTCATCAACGCCAACGAGGCCAGCCTCGGCTTCCAGCTTGGCGCTAAGTCCGTCGAGAGTGTCTTTATCATCACCGACGACGCGATGCCGCGGCTGCTGTTCACCCAGCGCTTCAACATCGGCGTCGACGCCAAGGCGGTCGCCGGTCCGCGGGCGGCGGAATCGGAACGGATCAGCGAGAACCTGCTGCGCACCCCGATGCTCGCGTACACCAAAGCCGTCGGACTTTACGCTGGGGCGACCGTCAAGGCCGGGCACATCTCGCGCAACGACAAGGCCAATTTCGCCCTCTACAACACGCGCTACACGATGCCGGAGCTCCTCTACAGCGACTGGGTGACGCCCCCCGCCGAGGTGCAGCCGATCATGGCGCTGGTGCAGTCGCTGGCGCCCTGAGGAATTCCCGCAGCAGCGCGAGGGCGGCCTCCGCCACGGCCTGCTGGGCTTCCTGCCGGTTCAGGCCGGGAAACTCGACCCGGCGCTCCATCAGCACGCGCGGGCCCGTGGCCCCTGTTGCGGCGAGCGCCAGCCAAGCGAAAGGAGGTGCGACGCCCCGGGCCGGCGCCGGCTCCGCGTAACCCGTGGTGGCCACCGCGAGGTCCGCGCCGAAGAGCCGGCACGCCCCCACCGCCATCTCCCCGGCCACCCGGGCCGAGACGCCGTCCACCGCGGTGGCGTGGGCGACATCGACCCCCAGCAGGCGGCCCTTCTGCGGCACGGTGTAGGCGCAGACCCCGCCCAGAAAACAGGCCGAGGCCCCGGAAACGCCGGTGATCAGCGCCTGCAAACGGCCGCCGGTAACGCTCTCGGCCACGGCGAGGGTGCGGCGGGGCGGGCCCAGCAGGCCGATCCGGACTTCCTCGGCGGCGCTCATCGGAGTTCCACCCCGACAGGGCAATGGTCGCTCCCGGTGACGTGCGGCTCGATCCACGCCCGCCGCAGCCGCGGCCGCAGCACGGCACTCGCGAGGCAGTAGTCGATCCGCCACCCGATGTTCCGCTCGCGTGCGCCCGCCCGGTAGGTCCACCAGCTGTAGTGGCCGGGCCCCCGCTCGAATTCCCGGAAAGTGTCGATGAAACCCGCCGCGAGGAAGTCCCGGAAACCCGCGCGCTCCTCGTCGGAAAACCCTGGATTGCCCACGTTCTCCTTCGGCCGCGCGAGGTCGATCTCCTCGTGCGCCACGTTGAGGTCGCCGCAGAAGATCACCGGCTTGCGCCGCTCCAGCTTCCGCACGTAGGCGAGCAGCGCCCGGTCCCACGCCTGACGGAAGGTCAGGCGCGCCAGCTCCGGCTGCGCGTTCGGGGTGTAGACCCCCACCACGAAGCACTCGTCCAACTCCACCGTCACCGCCCGGCCCTCCTGGTCATGCTCCGGCGAGCCGATGCCGAGGGTGACCGACCGGGGAGGGCGGCGGGTGAGGATGGCCGTCCCGCTGTAGCCCTTCTTCTCCGCGGCGTTCCAGACGACCTCGTAGCCGGCGGGCCACGCCACGTGCTGGACATCACCGGGGACCGCCTTGACCTCCTGGAGGCAAATCACGTCGGCCTGCGCGGCCTGCATCCACTCGAGCAGGCCCTTGCCGAGGGCGGCGCGCACGCCGTTCACGTTCCAGGAAAGGAGCTTCATCGCGCCTAACTCAGAGGCGGCCGGCGGCGGTCCCGCAACCCGTTTCCATCCCGGCACGCCACAAGCCGGTGTTGCCAGCGGCGGCGCCACCCCAAAGCTCCGCGCCCGCCCGTGAGCTCCGTCTTCTCTCCTCTGCCGCTCGGCCAGCGCATCCCCGACCGCCCCCACGCGGTGTCATGCAGCCTGCCGACGATGCGTGACGTGCGCGGCTACGAGGAGAAGGACCCGGTCACGCTGAGCCAGCTGACCTCGGGGTACCCGCGTTTCGTCGTGCACCCGTGGCTGCGGCTCCTCGCGGCCCACCTCGGGATGGTCGACCCGGCCATCGGGCCCGACCGGACGTGGTGGCTGGTCTCCTCGGCGCGCATGGCCCGGGACTTAGCCGCCCACCTCGGAGCTGGCGCGGACGCCTGCCCTTGCGTGGCGGACGGCATCCACGGGGTTCACCACCGACCCGACCCGGAGGTCGCGCGCGCGGCGAAACTCTACCTCCAACACGTCGGCGGCTTTCTCTCCTCGCGTGCCGCCGAGGAGCGTTTGGTCCACCTCGGTCATCTGCCGGCAGTGGAGCCGGAGCCGCTCTTCGCTGGCGACGCCCTCCGCGAGGTACGCCGTCACCTTCGCGCCGCCCTGCCCAGCGCGGCCGACGCCGATCTCTTCCCCGCCGCCTGCGGGATGAACGCCGTCTGGGCCGCCTTCCGCGCCGTGTCCGACCTGCAGGCCGCCCGGGGGCGTACGGCCTGGCTCCAACTCGGCTGGCTGTACCTCGACACCATCGCGCTGCTCCGGAAATTCACGGGCCGTCCAGCGGATTACCTGCCCGTGTGCGACGTCCTCGACCACCGCGGGCTCGAGCGGCTCTTCGCCACCCACGGCTCCCGCCTCGCAGGGGTGATGGTCGAGGTGCCCACCAACCCCCTCATCCAGACTCCCGACCTGCCCGCGCTCGCGGACCTCTGCCGCCGCCACGGAGTGCGGCTGGTCGTCGATCCTTCGCTGGCGTCGGTCTTCAGCGTCGACGTGCTGCCGCACGCGGACCTGGTCGTCACCAGCCTGACGAAGTACGCCGCCGGCGAAGGCGACCTGGTGGCCGGCCTGGTAGCGTTGAACCCCGCGGGACCGGACGCCGCGGAACTGCGCCCTCGCGTGGCGGCCGCGCTCGAGCCGGTGCACCCGCGCGACCTCGCCCGGCTCGCCGCCCAGATCGGTCAGGCCCCGGACCTCGTGCGGCGGATCGAGGAGAACACGGCGGCGGTGGTGGCGTTCCTGCGCGCGCACCCAGCGGTGCGCGACGTGCATTGGGCGCTGCAGGAGGGCTCGGCCGAGAACTACCGGCGCCTCGCGCGCCGCCCGACCGCAACCGGCGGGATGATCACCTTCACCCTCCGCCGGCCGGACGCGCTGGAGCCCTTTTACGACGCCCTCCGCCTGCCCAAGGGGCCCAGCTTCGGGATGCACACGACGCTGATCTGCCCGTTCCTTTACCTCGCGCACTACGATCTCGTGACGACCCCGGCGGGCCGGGCCGAACTCGCCGCCCACGGCCTCGATCCCGACCTGCTCCGCCTCTGCTGCGGCACCGAGCCGGCGGCGGAGATCATCCGTGCCCTCCGCGAGGCGCTCGACCTCGTCGCCTGAACCCGTGCCACCCGTCTGCCTGCTCCCGGTCAAGGTGATCCCCAACGCCCCACGTACGGCGGTCGCCGGCTGGCTGGGGGACGCCCTCAAGGTGCGCGTCCAGGCTCCACCGGTCGAGGGCCGGGCCAACGCCGCACTCTGCGCCGGCCTCGCCGAAAGGCTCGGCCTCCCCGGCGCCGCGGTCCGCGTCGCCCGCGGCACCACTGCCAGCCGGAAACTGGTTCGCATCGCGGGGCTCGACCTCGCCACCGTCCGCCACCGCCTCGCGGCGGCAGAAAACCCGTGACGCCCGTTTGCACCCTTGCCCGCCCGGGCTTCTATCCCTCGCTTTCCGCCATGCGCCTCCTCCTCCCCGCCCTGCCCTACCTCGTCGCGGCTCTGTTCGCCGCCCTCCCCGCCCTGGCCCAACCGACAAACCGCAGCGGTGGCAGCGCCAGTGCCCCCGGCGGTCGGCCGGCCGCGGCACGCATCGGCCTCACGGTGGAAGCCGCCTTTACCGACCAGGTGGACTTCCGCGCCGCGGGGCAGCCCGCGGGAAATATGGCGGTTGCGCAAAGTGGCGCGAAGCTCTCCCTCCCCTTACCGCCGGTGGGCGGGGGGTGGTTCCCACTGCTGAGCCTGCGCTACCGCCATCATGAGATCGATACCGCGGCGGGCACCCCACTCCCACAGCATTTTCAGGGGTTGAGCGCCGGGCTGGGGGTCTTCGGCAACCTGAATCCCGATTGGGCCCTCTTCGCCAGCGTGAGCCCGGGAGTTGCTAACGCCGGCAGCGGCTTCACCTCCAAGGGACTGAGCGTGGGCGTCATCGCAATCGCCAGCCGCAAGTTCGGGCATGATTTCAGCGCGGGCGCTGGCTTCGTGTTCGATTCCCTCGCCCGAGGCTCGGGCCGCCTCATGCCGGTGGCGACCTTCGATTGGAACCCGGGGCCGGGCTGGAAGGTGTGGGTCGGCTACCCGCGCAGCGGCGTCTCCTGGCAAGCGAGCGACACCCTCAAGGCCGAGTTCGTGGCTGAGGGGGATTTCGGCTCGTTCTACGTCACGGAGGATCCGCGGACCCCGCGGCCCGGGCAGGTCCGCCTCGACCGGACGCGCCTCGAGTACCGCGCCGTGCGGATGGGCCCGGCGGTCACTTGGAAACCGGATCCCCTCGTGAGCCTGCGCCTGGGCGCCGGCGTGGCGCCGATGGTGCGGGCTGATTACGAGGCGCGGAACTACGAGCTGCGGTCGGAGCAGGCCGCCGGCTTCGCCAGCCTCGAGCTCGACTGGCGCTTCTGAGCGCCGGCCGGAGGCCGGAGGATCGCCACAGAAGGCTCAAAGGGCCGCTGGGCCCGGACTGGGCCGCTGGTGGCGTCCATAGACGCCGCGGAGATTTTAGGGCGAGCGCTCGGAAGAAACGGCTCTGGAGCAAGTCCGCGAGGCCTTCGGGTTCGTGCGGCTGCGCGATCGGAGTCGTCTCGGCTCGAACCCGCGCCTCGGCGGCTCACGCACCTCGGCCCCGCGGCGTCTATAGACGCCACGCACGGCCTCGACCGCGGATTCGACCCTTTGTGCCTTTTGCGGCCAACCTGCTCCGGCCCGACGCTGGCCGGCGGACGGAGGCTCCGACGCGGCGCGCGATTTCTGCTGTTGCCGCCCGGGGTGCCCGAGGGCGCAATCGTGTCTGCTCACTCCGCCGACCTCCGCCCTTCCCTTCCCGATGAAAGTCTTCCTCGTCGCCAGCGGCGACCTCCGCCAGTCCGCCAACGAAGTCTGCTGGCCCGCGCAGCGCGCGATGGAGCAGGCTCTCGGGGCGGCCCTGGCGGCACACGGGGCGCGCCTCGTCCGCGCGCATCCCTATGACCCCCAACGCCGGCACGGCTTCAT
Source organism: Verrucomicrobiota bacterium (assembly GCA_041175845.1). Taxonomy (GTDB): domain Bacteria; phylum Verrucomicrobiota; class Verrucomicrobiia; order Opitutales; family Opitutaceae; genus ER46. The sequence continues at coordinate 1,545 of JBEDEF010000250.1, read as the reverse complement.
CGCCTCGCAGAAGGAGGGGATGGAGGTGTTCGCGCGCCTCGACCCCACCGCCCCGCTCATCGTCGCGGAAGCCGTCTGGCAGTATTCGCACCACGTGCTCGCCGGGCTCATCAGCCACCGCGGGCCCATCTTGACGGTCGCGAACTGGAGCGGCACCTGGCCGGGCCTGGTCGGGATGCTGAACCTCAACGGCTCCCTCACGAAGGCGGGCGTCCGTTACTCGACGCTCTGGAGCGAGCGGTTCGAGGACGACTTCTTCCTGCGCGGGCTGCGCCAGTGGCTCCGCACCGGCCGCGTCCGGCACGCCACCCCGCACGTGCGGCCCTTCGCGCGAGCGAAGGTCCCGGCGCGCGCAACCGCCCTCGCCCGGCGGCTCGCCGCCGAGTTGCGCACGCGCAAGGCGATCCTCGGTGTCTTCGACGAGGGCTGCATGGGGATGTACAACGCCATCATCCCGGACGAGCTGCTGTTCCCGCTCGGGGTCTACAAGGAGCGCCTCTCGCAGTCCGCGCTCTACGCGGCGGCCACGGCGATCCCGGAGGAGGAGGCCCGTGCGACTTTCAACTGGCTCCAGCGCAAGGGGATGAAGTTCCACCTCGGCGCAGACGAGGCCACCGAACTCACGGAGAACCAAGTGCTCTGGCAGTGCCGGACCTACCTCGCCGCGGCGCGCTTGGCCGATGAATTCGGCTGCGACGCGCTGGGCATCCAGTACCAACAGGGGCTAAAGGACCTGCTGCCCGCCAGCGACTTGGCGGAGGGCCTGCTCAACAACGCCGACCGCCCCCCGGTGCGCAACGCCGCCGGCAAGGTGATCCGCCCCGGTCAGCCGTTCACTCACTTCAACGAGGTCGACGAATGCGCCGGACTCGACGGCCTGTTCACCCAGCGCGTCCACACGGCTCTCGGCCAGCCGGCCGAAAACACGCTCCACGACCTCCGCTGGGGCGATCGGGACCGGAGCGGCACCGTGCCGGACTACGTCTGGGTGTTCCTCATCTCCGGCGCCGCGCCGCCCGCGCACCACATCGGGGGCTACCGCGGCACCGACTCGCTCCGCCAGCCCCCGATGTACTTCCGCCTCGGCGGCGGCACGGTCCGCGGCATCGCCCGCCCCGGGGAGATCGTGTGGAGCCGCATCTTCGTCGCCGGCGGCCGCCTGCGGATGGACCTGGGCCGCGCCCGCGTCGTCACCCTGCCCCGCGAGGAAACCGAGCGCCGCTGGCGGGAGACCACCCCGCAGTGGCCGATCATGCACGCCGTGACCTACGGGGTGACGCGCGACCAGATGATGGCCCGCCATCAGGCCAACCACTTGCAGGTGGCTTACGCCAACGACGCCCGCGCCGCCGACCTCGCCCTGTACGCCAAGGCCGCGCTTGCGGCGGAACTGGGGATCCAGGTGTCCTTTTGCGGGACCAAGGCGGACGGTTCCGCCTTCTAAGCCCCGGGCCCGCCCGGCGGCCCCCTCGCCCCTTGAGCTTGTCCGCTGCCGTCGCCGCGCTGGCCCGCCTCCTCCGGCCGGCCACCCGCTCGTCTTGGGAC
>JBEDEF010000249.1:0-2879 GCA_041175845.1 Verrucomicrobiota bacterium | reverse complement strand
TTCGGCTGCCGCGGCCGGGTGAGATCCGCTTCGTCCAAGCCCGCAAAGTCGGCCGCCGTCACGGTCCAGTCGCCCAGGAAGGAGTTGCCCGCCACCCGGGAGGCCGCGACGTCGAGCTGGGCCACCTCCTCGCCACCCGCGAAGCCAAGGTTGTTGAAAAGCCGGTGCCCGCGCCCAGGCACCCGCGTGGCGTTGTCTTCCAGCCGGCCGAGCAGGTTGAAGTTAACCCGGTTCCGCCAGGCGGTGTTGTGGATGAAGTCCACGCCCGCGAGGTGGTGGTTCGCGTAAAAACCGTTGGCCTTGTTGCGCACCGCGACGCTGCGCCGCACGACGTGCCGCGGGATGGGCGAAGGTAGTCGGGCCACCGGCGTACCGGCGTGGCCCCCGGACTTGAAGCCGTTGCCGTCCGCACGCGGGATAAAATCCGGCGTGTAGCCATTGTAGAAAGCCCAGCAGTTCTCCGCCGTCACCGCCTCGGCCGAGTTGATGAAGTCAAAGCCGTCGTCGCTGTTAAACCACGCCCGACACCCGCGGAACACATTGCCGACACTCCCCTTCCGCCCGTGATAACCGAAGCCGTCGACGTTGCCACCTTGGCCATCACCTGAAACCGGATCGTGGTTTCGGTAGGCATCGCAGTTCAGCACCAGGTTGTGCGCCCCATCCCCGATCCAGACGCCGATCGCCATCCCGTCGTGCAGGCTCAGTCGTTCCAGCACGTTATGGCTCCCCTGCACGTCGACGCAGATGGACTGGGTGTGGCCCTTGATCGTGACCTGCGTGCCCACCACCTCGAAACCCTCCAGGTGCAGCCACGAGCCAGTCACTCGGAAGGCGTGCACGCGCCGGTCTGCCGGCTTAACCGCCGAGAGGTCGAAGACCGGCGTTTCCCCCGGCCACGCCACGTAACGGATGGGCCGGCCGGGCTCGCCGCTTTTGTCCAGCAGAGTGACGTAGGCGAAGATGCGTTCCGTCCGGGCGATCTGGCGTTCCTGCAGCCGATAGGTACCTCCACGGAGGAAGACGGTGTCGCCGGGCGCCGCCGCCACTTGGGCGCGCTGGACGGTCGCGAACGGTGCCGCCGCGCTCCCGGAAGCGTCATCCGAACCATGGGGGGCCACATGGAATTCGGCTGCCGGCAGGCGGAACGCGAGCAGGCCGACGCAGGCGGCGAGGAGGCAGCAGCAACGCGGTCGGAACATAGGTTACGGCTCAGGCAGACGCGCCGCCGCGGAAAACGTCACCCGCCGTCCCGGCGAGGGCGCGGCGCCGCAGTTGGCCGCAGGCGGCGTCGATGTCTGGACCGCGCGGTCGCCGAAAGTGGGCCACGACGCCGTGGCGGCGCAGGATGGCGGCGAAGGCCTCTGCCCCGGCCGCGGGCACGGCTTCGTACTGTGCGCCGCCCAGACCCGGTCCGGTCGCGTTGTAATGCAGGAGATTCACGTGCATGCGGCGCGTGCCCACCAGCGCGGCCAGCTGCGCCGCCTGCTCCGGCGCATCGTTGACCCCGCGGAGCAGGCAGTACTGCAACGTGACCGGCCGGCCGCGAGCAGCTTGGAACCGGTCCGCCGCCGCGAGCACGTCGGCCACGGCGAAGCGGCGTCCAGGCGGCAGCAGACGGGCGCGTGTGACGTCATCCGGGGCGTGCAGCGAGACGGCGAGGTTGAGGCTGTGACCGGCGGCCGCGAGCGCGTCGATGCCGGGGATTACGCCCACGGTGGACACCGTGATCTGTCGCCACCCGAGCCCGCCGATGCGGTTATCGGCGAGGCGGCCCGCGGCGGCAAGGACGGCGGGCAGGTTTAGCATCGGCTCGCCCATGCCCATAAAAACGACGGTCTTGAGCGCCCGACCCTGGGCGGCCGCCTCCCGCCGCAGCGCGCGGAACTGTTCCACAATCTCGCCGGCTGTGAGGTGGCGCAGGAACCCAGTCCGCGCCGTCGCGCAGAAGTCGCAGCCCATCGCGCACCCGACCTGGGACGACAGGCAGCCAGCGGCGCGGTCCGGCCGGTCGCCGGGCATCAACACTGCCTCGATCGTGGCGCCGTCATGGCAGCGGAGGAGTAACTTAACCGTACCGTCCGCGGATGCCGCACGCCGCACTACCTCCGCGGCCGGGGTGAAGGCAGTAGCGAGCCAGTCTGCGAGGCCGGACGGCGGCAAATGTCCGGGACGCGGTGCGGCGGGGCCCTGTCCGTAGTGCGACCGGAGGACCGGACCGGCATGCGCGGCGGCGAACCCGCGGGCAGCGAGGCGGCGCGCGAGTTCGTCGAGGGTCAGGTCGCTGAGCGCTTCCGGCATCACCGTCAGACACGCAGGAAGCGGCCGCCTTGCCAAATGCGGAGTGCTGCGCGCGGGAGGAATCCGCGCCCGCAGCGACCCTCAGGGCATCTCGTAAACCTCGACCAGCGCGATGCCCGTCGTACCCGCAGGACCGCCCACTTGGGCGCTGTAGGTACCGGGTGGCAGAGTGAGCAGCAGGGCCGCGTCGCGCCCCCCCGAGGCCAGCGGGAACGCACCCACCATCGTCGTCGCGGCTGCAACCAAGCCCGGCGGGTTACCCACCTCCCACGAATCGTTTTCGCGCACCAAAACGTCCACCACCCCGGTCGGCCGGGATTCCGTGCGGACGACCTGCAGCCAAGGATCCGGCAGCGCGCCGATTCCTGGCGACAGGGCGGCCAGCGCGGGACCGACACCCCGGATCAGGAATCGCTTGGGCACCGTGCCGCTGACCACGAAGCCGGCAATCAGCTGACCCTCACCGCCGCCGACGAGCCCACGGGTCGCCACGTTCACCAGTTTTCGGTCCGGGAAGGGAACCGCCGCATCCGCGTCATAGAGCTCCACCAAGGCCACGCCCGTCCGTCCCGCCACCC
>JBEDEF010000248.1:0-3207 GCA_041175845.1 Verrucomicrobiota bacterium | reverse complement strand
GTGATCGTAGAGGAAGTTCTGCAACCGCTGGTCGATCGGGCAGAGGTGGCGGGTCAGCGCCCGGTCCTTCTCGCGGCTGACCGCGAGGAAGTGGTCTACCAGCGGCGCGAGACCTTCGGCGCCCTCCGCGACTGGCACGCCAGGTTGCCCGATCTCGCGCAGCTTGAGGTTGAGGTAGGTAACGAGCCCGACGTCCGCGACGGGAGCGGCGGCCGGGGAGGCGATGGCGGTGAGCGGCATACGGCGGGTGGATCCGCCGTCGTGTATGCAGGAATCGCACCAACCCGGCGGCGGGAGCCGGGCCGGCCGGGCAGGCCTCAGGGTGTCACGGACTCGACGAACGCGAAGCGTCCCTGCTTCACCGTGATCACGACGGCGGCCTTAGTGGCGTTACGCTGGGCGTCGAGGGTGGTCTGGCCGGTGGCGCCGGAGACGTTCCGGGTCGCAGCGAGCGCGTCGCGCAGCTTCGCTCCTTCGGTGCCGCCGGCGCGCCCGATCCCGTCGGCGAGCACCAGCACCGCGTCGTGGCCGAGGGCGGCCATCGCGTCGGGGGCCTCCCCGTTCCAGCGGCGTTTGAAGCGTGCCACGAAGCCTTGGACGGCGGGGGAGCGGTCCTCCGAGGAGTAATGGGTTGAATAGTAGGTGCCCTCGACCGCCTCGCCGCCGATCTCCAGCAGCTGCGGGGCCTCCCAGCCGTCGCCGCCGAAGAGGGGCAGCTTGAGGCCGAGCTCGCGCGCCTGTTTGCAGATCAGGGCCGCCTCGGTGTAGTAGCCTGGCACAAAAATGCCCTCGACGCCCGCGGCCTTGATCGCCGTGAGCTGCGCCTTGAAGTCCTTGTCCCCCTCCGAGTACTTCTGCTCGAGCGCGACGGTCCCGCCGGCGGCGGTGAAGTGCTCGCGGAAGTACTTGGCCAGGCCGACGCTGTAGGCGGACGAGACGGAGGTGAGCAGCGCGACCCGCTGGAGCTTGAGACTCTGGCGCGCGAACTTGGCCATCACGACGCCCTGGAACGGGTCGATGAAGCACACGCGGAAGACATAGTTGCCGATCTCGGTGACCTTGGGGTTGGTCGAGGAGGGAGAGATCATCGGCACGCGGCTCTGCTGTGCGATGGGGGCGGCCTCCAGGGAACGGCTCGAGGCGACCTCCCCGATCAGGGCGACGACCTTGTCGCGCGCGATCAGCTTCTTCGCGATGGTGGCCGACTCGCCGGCCTTGGACTGGTTGTCCTCGATCACCAGCTCGAGGCGCCGGCCGAGCACGCCACCCGCGGCGTTGACTTCCTCGACCGCCATTTCGACGCCCTTGCGGGTGGCCTGACCGAAGGCAGCCTCCTTGCCGGTCAGCGAGGCGAACAGTCCGACCTTGATCGGGGCGGGCTCCCCCGCGGCGACGGGGGCAGCGGCCAAGAGCAGGGCGAGAAAAGTGAGTCGGGACGGCGGGAGGCGGAAGAGGTGCATCAGGGGACGGTGGGCGGGAAGTAACGTCGGACCGGCGCGCATTTCAACCCCGCAGTCGCGGGGTGGCCCGGCTTTAAGGCTTCCCGCGGGAAGGCCCGCGCCTACAACTCGGCCCGTGAACACGTTCGACCGCCACCTGCTCCGCGAGTGGCTCCAGATCCTCGGTCTGGTGCTGCTGGCCACCGGCGGGCTGCTGGTCGTGCAGGTGCTCTTCAGCGATCTCCGCGACCTGAATCAGGTGGGCGCGGGGCCGGCGGAGCTCGCCCGGTACGTCGCGGTGCGGCTCCCGAGCTTCTTTTCGGTGGTGCTGCCGCTCTCCCTGCTGGTCTCGCTGCTGTTCGTCCTTGGGAAATTGCACCGCGCCAACGAGCTCACGGCGCTGCGGGCGGCCGGCGTGGGCTTCGCGCGGATGACGGCGCCCGTCTGGCTGGTCGGGCTCGCCTGCTGCGGGCTCTCCTGGTGGCTCAACACCGCGGTCGTGCCGTGGTCGGTCGAGGAATCCCGTGCGCTCCGGGAAGAACTCGAGTTTCGGCACCAGACCGCGCGGGCGCTGCCGGCGGACCGAGTGGGCGCGGTCTTCAGCGTGGCCTTCGACCATCCGGAGGCCCGGCGCGTCTGGTTCTTCAACCGCTACAGCAAGGCGCGGGAGCGCGGCTACGGCGTCTCGGTCTCGGAGCTGGACCCGGACCGCCGCGAGCGGCGCCGGCTGGTTGCGGCCGAGGCGTGGCGCGATCCCGTGGCGGGCGGCTGGATTTTCCGCGACGGGCGGGAACTCGTGTTCGCGCCCGACACCGGGGAGCTGATGGCGGCCACGCCGTTCCGCGAGCGGCGCGAGCTAGGTTACGACGAGGATCCGGAATTGATGCTGCTGATTGACCGGCGGGCCTCGCGCCTGTCGTTCCACGAGCTCGGGCAACTCGTCGACCATCTGGCCCGAGAGGGCAGCCCGAAGCTGCCCGCGTATGCCGTCCGCTACTACGGGCTGCTGGCGGACGTCGTGGGGCCGTTGATCGTCATCGCGATCGCCATCCCGTTCGCCGTCTCTGGGGTCCGCGTTAACCCCGCGGTGGGCGTGTCGAAATCCATCGGGCTCTTCCTTCTGTACTACGTTCTGACCACGGCCGCCACGACTCTCGCGACGAGGGGGGCGGTCGCCCCGGTGGTCGCGGCGTGGCTGCCTAACGCCGGGATGACGGCGATCGCCGGCTGGCTCTTTTTGCGCCTGCGCTGATTTTTTCCCCGGCGGCGGCAGGGCGCATTCAGCGGCTCCGGCCCCGCTTTCACGCCCCTCGATCCTAGGCGTAAAATCCACCGTGGTGGGGCTCACGCGCGTAGCGCCCGCCAACTCAATTCTGCGTCCGCGGATCTGCGTTCGCCGTCCCGGCCAGCGTCCCCGCCCCCTGCAGCGTGCCGTCCTTCGCGAGCCAGGCCGCGCCGATGCCGGGATGCGCGGCGCACACCTCACGGATCCGCGCCTCCTCCAGCACGAAGAAGGCGGTGGACAGCGCGTCGGCCTGCGCGGCCGAGGGCGCGAGCGCCCAGGCCCGCGGGCGGGCTTCCGCGGTCCGGCCGGTGCGGGGATCCATCAGGTGCCCGCCCTGCTCCTCCGTGCCGGAACCGCTCAGCGAGGCATCGCGCAGGGGCACTGGCACCCGGTGGCCGGCGCCGTCGAGCAACCCCGCGGACCATCCGCCGCCCGCCTCCGCCTCGTCGCCGAAGGCGAGCACGCTGCTGCCGCCGGCATTGA
>JBEDEF010000247.1:0-4007 GCA_041175845.1 Verrucomicrobiota bacterium | reverse complement strand
CACCAGATGGTGGTTGGCGAGGTGGCGGATCCGGTGCCGGCGGCTGGCGAAGTGGTCGTCGAATTGCGGGCGGCCGCGCTCAACCACCGGGACGTTTGGATCAAGTCTGGCCAGTACGCCGGGCTCAAGTGGCCCTGCATCCCGGGCTCCGATGGGGCGGGCGTGGTGGTGGCTGCGGCCCCGGGAGTAGAACCGGAGTGGCTCGGCCGGGAGGTGATTCTCAACCCTGCGTTCTTCTGGGGCGACGACGAGCGTGCGCAGGGTGCCCAGTTTCAGATTCTCGGCCTGCCGCGCGCCGGCACCCTGGCCGGGCGGATCGCGGTGCCCGCCGGGCAGCTCGCGGTTCGGCCCGCGCATCTCTCCTGGGAGGAGGCGGCGGCGCTGCCTCTGGCCGGTCTGACCGCCTACCGTGCCCTCTTCACCCGCGCCCGACTCCGAGCGGGGGAACGCGTCCTGGTCACCGGCATCGGCGGTGGCGTTGCGGCCAGCGCCCTCCAGTTTGCGGTGGCGGCCGGTGCTGAAGTGTGGGTGACCTCCGGCTCCGCCGCCAAGGTGACGCGGGCCGAGGCGCTTGGGGCGCGCGGCGGTTTCCTCTACACCGAGGCGGGGTGGCCGGAGGCGGCCCTCGCCCGCGCCGGGGCTTTCGATGTGGTGGTAGACAGCGCCGGCGGCGACGGTTTCGCCCGGCTCGCCGACGTCCTCGCGCCCGGGGGCCGGCTGGTCTTCTTCGGTGCCACGCGGGGTGACGCCGTCCTGCCGGTGCGCAAAGTCTTCTGGAAGCAGCTGTCCCTGCTCGGTTCGACCATGGGCTCCCCCGCCGACTGGCGCGGCCTGCTCGCGCTGGTGGAACGCCACCGGCTCCGGCCCCAGGTGGGCGAGGTACATCCTCTGGCCGCGGCCGCGGAGGCGTTCGCGCGGATGGAGGCCGGTGCCCAGTGTGGCAAAATCGTCCTGCGTCCCTGAATTTCCCGCATGAACTCCGCCTATTATGCCTGCATCATGGCTGGGGGTAGCGGCGAGCGGTTCTGGCCGATGAGCCGGGCCCGCACGCCGAAGCACCTGCTCCGCCTCCTCTCCGACCGCACTTTGGTCGAGGAGACCGTCCGGCGGGTCGGAACTGTTGTGCCGCCGGAGAACCTCTTCGTGCTGACCAACGAGGTGCAGCTGCCCGCGACCCGCGAGGCGCTGGCCGGCCTCCTGGCTCCGGAGCAGATCGTGGCGGAGCCGGCGAAACGCGACACGGCGCCCGCCGCCGCGCTCGCGACCGCGCTGGTCCGGGCGCGCGGTGGCGAGCGGGCGGCGCTTGCGCTGCTGCCGGCGGACGCCTTCATCGCGGATCGCGCCGCCTTCGGCCGCCAGCTGGCGGCCGCGCTCCCGCGCGCAGCCGCGTCCTCTGCGCTGCTCACCATCGCGATCAAGCCGGATCACGCCGCTACGGGATTCGGGTACCTGGAGCTGGGCCCGGAGCTGGCGCGCGGCGACGCGGGCGTGTTCCGGCAGGTCAGCCGGTTCGTCGAGAAGCCGGACGCCGCCACGGCCGCCCGTTACCTGGCGGAGGGGAGGCACGCGTGGAACGCCGGGATGTTCTTCTGGAGCGTCAGTTCCTTTCTCGCCGAGGCCGACCGCAACGCTCCCGAGTTGGCGGCCTTCGTGCGCGGGTTCCCGACCGGCGACGCCTCGGCCTACCTCTCGGAACGCTTTCCCCGCCTACCCAAGATCTCGGTCGACTACGCCATCATGGAAAAGGCGGCCTCCGTGGAGACCCTCCTCGCGGCCTTCGATTGGGACGACGTGGGCCTGTGGACGGCGCTGCCGCGGCACCTCGCGAAGGACGCGGCGGGTAATGCGGTCCGCGGTGCGGTCTTCACCAGCGGCGCCGAGGGCAACATTGCGGTCAGCAATGGGCGCGCAATCGCGTTGTGCGGCGTGCGGGACCTAGTCGTGGTCGAGACGCCGGATGCGGTCCTCGTCTGCCATCGCGACGCCGTGCAGGACATCAAGAAGATCGTCCAGCAGCTCCCCCCCGGGCTGCAGTAAGGCCGCGCCCCGCGGGGCGCAAAAAACCCGCTGCTCCCTGGGGGAACAGCGGGTCAAAGTGGTGGCTCAGCCCGGAATCGAACCGGGGACACGAGGATTTTCAGTCCTCTGCTCTACCAACTGAGCTACCGAGCCACAATTGAGCGGTCGAGCGAAGGGCGCGGGGCGAGGCGCGTCAACGGGAATTTGCGCTGCCGCTCATCCCTGATGGGTCCGCGTCGAGACCTCGATCACGTCGTGGGGTGCTGCTTCCTTCTGTCCCGCGGGGGAAACCCGGATGAAGCGGGCCTTGGTGCGCAGGGCCGCGAGTGTGCCTGCGCCGAGGTAACCCATTCCGCTCTGCACTCCGCCGATCAGGTTGGCCAGCACGTCATCGACCGAACCTGACACCTCCTTGAGCGCCTCGATGCCCTCCGCAGCGACCTTTCGGGTGTTATCCGCCTTGTCGTGTCCGTAGCGGGCGGCGCTGCCGGCTTTCATTGCCGCCAGTGAACCCATGCCGCGGTATTGCTTATAGACTTTCCCGTTGATCTCGAGGATCTCGCCCGGCGCTTCCCGGCACCCGGCGAGGAGACCGCCGAGGATGACGGCGTCCGAGAGCGTGAGGGCCTTCACAATGTCCCCGCTCTTGGTGATGCCGCCATCGGCAATTAGGCGGACGCCGAGGGCGCGGGCGGCGGTGCCGGCCACATGCAGGGCGGTAAGCTGCGGGATGCCGACGCCTGCCACCACGCGCGTCGTACAGATGGAGCCGGGGCCTTGGCCCACCTTGATTGCGTTAGCGCCGCACTGGGCGAGGAATTCCACCCCGGCTGCGCTCGTCACGTTGCCCGCGAGGATCGTCAGCCCCGGGAACGCCGCCCGCACCAGGCGCACCATCTCGCCCACCCCGGCGGTGTGGCCGTGTGCGGTGGAGACGGCGACGCAATCCACGTGCTCGGCAACCAGCTGGCCGACGTGGTCGATGATCCGTTCCCGATCGAGGGTGCCATCGGCCCGCCGAATGGGCGAGAGGGCGGCGCCAGCGACGAGGCGAAATTCGTGGTCGCGCGCCGGCTTGCGGCGGGATTTCGCCTCGCCCGTAATACGCTCGACGTCGGACGCCGTGATCAGGCCGCGGAGGGTGCCCGTGGCGTCCACCACCAGCATCTTGTTGCTGCCGACATTCTCGGAGAAAAAACGGTCCGCCGCTCGGATCGGATCCTGCGCGACGTCGCGCTGGGCCACCGTGCGCAGCTGAGCCCGAGGCGTCATCACGTCGGCCACCCGCTTCGTGCGGTACCGGTCCTTGACCACGTTGCCCGAAAGGAGGCCGGTGAGGAGGCCTGCCTCGTCGACGACGGGGAAAGTGGAGAAGGCGAAGCGGCGGGCCTCAATCATGCCGAGGACGTCGCCGATCAGCTGGCCAGGCGCGACGGTGATGGGGTCCTGGATGAGCCCGTGGATGTGGCGCTTCACCCGGGCGACCTCCTTCACCTGGTCGCGCGGCGCCATGTTGTAGTGGATTAGGCCGAGGCCCCCGTTGAGCGCCATTGCGATCGCCATCCGCGACTCGGTCACGGTGTCCATATCGGAGGAGAGCACCGGAATCTGGAGGCGCAGCGTCTCGCTCAGGGTGGTGGCAGTGTCGGCGTCCTTCGGGAGGATCTCCGAGTACAGGGTGGCCAGCGACACGTCGTCGAACGTGAGCGCCATCGGCAGGTTGGCGCGGAAAAAGGCGTCGGCCGGGAGGAAATACTCGCCGTCCGCGGCGGCGGTGGAGGTCTGGGCAACCGAGGACATAGGGTTGCCGGGAACGGAGTAGGGCGGCGGTGGGCGAGGGCAAACGGAAAGTGCGACCGGCCTGCGAGGTTGCGTTTGCCGCCCCGCCCGGCTCGTTGGAGGGATGTCCACCGCGCGCTTGCGCCTGCAGCATCGCCGCTACCGGCTGCCCCTCCGAGCGCCGGTGCGCACGGCCCACGGGGTGTGGA
>JBEDEF010000246.1:0-5794 GCA_041175845.1 Verrucomicrobiota bacterium | reverse complement strand
CGTCGAAGCCCCGGGCGCGCGGGTGGTAGGGCCACTGGGGCGAGTACTTCGATCCCGAGATCGAGGCCGACGGGCGGATGATCCGCGAAAAGGGCTACATCGTGGACCTTTGCACCGACCGCGCCCTCGCGTTCATCGACCGGAACCGCGAACGGCCCTTCCTCTGCTATGTGCCCTTCACCACCCCCCACTCCCCGTGGGCGGTGCCCGCCGCGGACTGGGCCCGCTGGAAGGACCGCCCGGTCGCCCAGGCCGCGACCGACCCCAGCCTCGAGGTGCCCGAGCACACCCGCTGCGCCTACGCGATGCTGGAGAATCAGGACGCCAATGTCGGCCGCATCCTCCGCCGCCTCGATGAGCTCGGGCTCGCGCGGGACACCATCGTGGTCTACTTCTCGGACAACGGCCCGAACTCCTGGCGCTGGAACGACGGGATGAAGGGCCGCAAGGGCGCCGTCGACGAGGGCGGCATTCGCTCTCCCGGGATGATCCGCTTCCCCGCCCGCATCGCCCCCGGCACCGTCGTGCGCGAGATCACCGGCGCAATCGACCTCCTGCCGACCCTCACCGCCCTCGCGGGTATCCCGCGCGCCGGGGACCGGCCGCTCGACGGCCTCGATCTCTCGCCGCTCCTGCTCGGCCGGAACGCCGGCTGGCCCGACCGCCCGATCTTCACGCACCAGAACGGCCAGGTCAGCGTCCGCACCCAGCGCTACCGCCTCGATGCCCGGGGCGCCCTGTTCGACATGACGCAGGATCCCGGCCAGACGCGCGACGTGGCCGCGGAGCGCCCCGGCGAGGCCGCCCGCCTGCGCGACGCCGTCACCGCCTGGCGCCAGGACGTCTTCGGGCCCTCCGTCGCCGCGGCCGCCACCGCCGCGACCGGGGACGCGGCCAAGGGCCGCAAGAACGGCAAGGCGCCGAATTTCGTCGTGCCCGACGACCGCCCCTACCCGGTCGGTTACCGCGAGTTTCCCTGGACGCCACTCCCCGCCCGCGACGGCGTGACGCGCGGCGAGGTCCGCCGCAGCAGCAGCGCCCCAAACTCGTCCTATTTCGTCAACTGGCGCTCCCGCGACGACCGGATCACCTGGGACGTCGAGGTCGCAACGGCCGGGACCTACGAAGTCGTCATCGACTACACCTGCCCGGTGCCGGACGCCGGCGCCACCGTCGAGTTGAGCCTTAACGGCCGGACCCTCACGGGGAAGGTTGCCCCGGGCTGGGATCCGCCGCTGTGGACCAATCAGGACACGCTGCCGCGGCCGGCGGGCGAATCGCAGATGAAGGAGTTCCGCCCGCTGCGCCTCGGCCGCATCCAGCTGGAGCGGGGCCGCGGGGCCCTCACCCTCCGGGCCCTCGAGATCCCCGGCGCCAGCGTGATGGACGTGCGCCGCCTCAACCTCACCCTCGTCCCCTGATCCCGATGCGCCGCCTGCTCCTGTCCTGCCTCCTCGCCCTGCCGTTCGCGGCCTTCGCCGCCGAGAGCGCCGCGCCGCGGCCCGCGGCGCCGAACATCGTGTTCATCATCTCGGATGACCACGCGTGGACCGACTACGGCTTCATGGGACATCAGGTCATCGAGACGCCGCATCTCGACCGCTTCGCGGCGCGGAGCGCGGTGTTTGAGCGCGGCTATGTGCCGACCGCCCTGTGCCGGCCCGCCCTCGCGACCTTCGCGACCGGCCTGTACGCGCACCAGCACCGCGTCAGCGGCAACGATCCCGCGTTCCTGCCCGAGATGCTGGCCCCGGCGAAGGAGGGCGCCAAAAAAGGGGCCAAGAAGGCAGCGGGTGAGCCCGCGGCTTACCAGCGCCTGCGCGAGCAACTCATCAGCCACCTCGACCGCATTCCCACGCTGCCCCGGCTGCTCGGCGAGCGCGGTTACCTCAGCCACCAGTCGGGCAAGTGGTGGGAGGGAGGCTACCGGCGCGGCGGATTCACCCACGGGATGACCCGCGGCTTTCCCCAGCCGGGCGGGCGGCACGGCGACGACGGACTGCGCATCGGGCGCGAGGGGATGGATCCAATCTTCAACTTCATCGACGAGGCGACCGCGGCGCGGAAGCCGTTCTTCCTCTGGTACGCGCCGTTCCTGCCGCACACGCCGCACACGCCCCCCGACCGCCTGTTCCAGAAGTACAAGGCCAAGGGTGTGGCCTCCGACCACGTGGCCCGCTACTACGCGATGGTCGAGTGGTTCGATGAGACCTGCGGCCAGCTCTTCGACCGCCTCGAGGCGAAGGGCCTGACCCGGGACACCCTCGTCGTCTACATCGCCGATAACGGCTGGATCCAGCAGGAGAACGGGCCGGGCTACGCCCCACGCTCCAAGCAGACGGCCAACGAGGGCGGCGTCCGCCAGCCGACGCTCTTCAGCTGGCCGGGCACCATCGTGCCGGGGCGCCGCGGCGAGCAGCTCTGCTCCAGCGTTGACCTCGTGCCCACCCTGCTCGCCGCGGCCGGGGCGACCGCGCCCTCCGGCCTGCCGGGTTACAACCTGCTGCCGATTCTTCGCTCCGGCGCGCCCACACCGCGTCAGGAGGTCTTCGGGGAGACCTTCGCCCACGACATCGCCGACCTGGAGCGGCCCGCCGCCAGCCTGGTGTACCGCTGGGTGATCGAGGGGCGCTGGAAGCTGCTGCTCACCTACGACGGTGCGGTCAGCGCCCGCTACGCCTCGTCCAACCCGCGGACGGATCCGCGCCCCCAGCTCTATGACCTCCTCGCCGACCCCCGCGAGGATCGCAACCTTGCCGCCGCTCATCCCGACGTGGTCGCGCGCCTGGCCACACGACTCCAGGGCTGGTGGGACGCCGCGCCCCGCCAGACGCAGACCACGTGGTCCCGCTGAGTCCGCTGATGCGCCCGCTGCTCCCCGCCGTCCTGTTCCTCGCGGGACTCGCCGCCCCCGCGGGCGCCGCGGCCCCCGCAAGTTCCTCCCGGCCGCCGAATATCCTGTTCCTGCTGGCGGACGATCAGCGCCACGACGCCCTCGGGGTCGCGGGCCACCCCTTCCTGCGCACGCCCACGCTCGACCGGCTCGCGCGCGACGGCGTCCGCTTCCGCGAGGCGTTCGTCACCACCTCCGTCTGCTGGGTCAGCCGGGCCGTCACCCTCACCGGCCAGTGGGCCCGCACCCACGTGCAGCGCGACGCGGTGCCCGTCGTGACGCCCGCGGCCGTGGCGAATCTCCTGCCCGGCCGGCTGCGCGCCGCAGGCTACCGCACGGCCCACTTCGGCAAGTGGCACTTCCAGGGACCGCCCGGCTTCGTCCCCGCCGCCCAGTTCGACGTCTTCGAGGCCATCAGCCGCAACCCCTACTTCAAGACCCTGCCGGATGGCACCCGTCGGCACGAGACGGACCTGGTCTGCGACCGGGGGATCGACTTCCTGCGCGCGCAACGTCCGGAGCAACCGTTCCTCCTGCACCTCTGGTTCAACGCCTCGCACGCGGAGGACAACGACCGGCGCCCCGGCGAGGGTCACTACCCGTGGCCACCCTCAGCGGACGGCCTGTACGAGGACCAGCCCATCCCGCCGCCGCGACTGGGCGGCGCGGAGATCGTCGCCGCGCATCCCCCCTTCCTCCTCGAATCGATCAACCGGCAGCGGTTCTTCTGGGGCTACGACACGCCGGAGAAATACGCCACGAACGTCCGCGCCTACCTGCGGATGATCACCGGTATCGACCATGCCGTCGGGCGCGTCCTCGCCGCCCTCGAGGCCGCGGGGCTGGCGGACAACACCATCGTGGTCTACTCGGCGGACAACGGGTATTACCTCGGCGACCGCGGCTTTCAGGGCAAGTGGTCCCACTACGACGAATCCCTGCGGGTGCCGCTCCTCATCTTCGATCCCCGCCTGCCCCGGGAGCGGCGCGGCCGTGTGGTCGACGCCCTCGCGCTGAACGTCGACCTCGCGCCCACCTTCCTCGACTGGGCTGGGGTGCCAGCGCCGGTAGTTTATGCGGGCCGGAGCCTCGCGCCGCTCGTACGCGGTGAGACTCCAGCCGACTGGCGGCAGCATTTCTTCTGCGAGCACGTCGACCTCGCGCCGACTTTGACGTGGGAGGGCGTCCGGACCTCCCGCTGGATGTACGCGCGCTACTTCGACCAGCGGCCGGCGTATGAATTCCTCCACGACCTGCAGGCGGACCCCGACGCCCGCCGCAACCTCGCCGGCGACCCCGCGGCCGCCGCCGCCCTCGAACGGTTGCGCGCCTTGTGCGATCAGGAACTGGCCGCGCGCGGCGGTCCCCTGCCCCCGCTCGAACAACGGGGCTCCCGCAAGTCGCCGGCCAAGGCCAAGGCGCCCCGCTCCAAATCCTGACCCTTCCATGCGCCTCGCCGCCCTCTGCCTCAGCCTTCTCGCCCTGCTGCCGCCCTCAGCCCGCGCCGCCGCGCCCGCGCCGGAGCGGATCAACGTCGTCTTCATCCTCGCCGACGACCTCGGCTGGGCCGAGCTCGGCAGCTACGGGCAGAAGAAGATCCCCACCCCGCACCTCGACCGCCTCGCCGCCGAGGGGATGCGCTTCACCCGCCACTACAGCGGCGCCCCGGTCTGCGCCCCCTCGCGCTGCGTCCTGATGACCGGCCGCCACCTCGGTCGGGCCGAAATCCGCGGCAACCGCCAGGCTAAGCTCAGCGACCCAAGATGGGAGGAGGGCCAGCACCCGCTTTCGGCGGAGGCCGTGACAATCGCGCAGGTCTTCCAGCAGGCCGGCTACGCCACCGGGGCGATGGGAAAATGGGGCCTCGGTCCGGTCGGCAGCACCGGCGACCCCAACCGAAAGGGCTTTGACCTTTTCTTCGGCTACAACTGTCAGGCCGTGGCCCACAGCTTCTTCCCCTCCACCCTGTGGCGGAACGCCGAGAAGGTGCCCCTCAACACCAAACCCGTCCCGGGCCGCGCGCGGCAACCCGAGGGCACCGTCCGCCTGGAGGACTGGCAGGGCGAGCAGTATTCGTCCCGCGCGATGGTCGCCGAGGCGGAGGGCTTCATCCGCCGCGAAGCGGGCCGTCCCTTCTTCCTCTACCTGCCCTTCATCGAGCCGCACGTCGCGATGCACCCACCCCCCGAATGGGTCGACCGGTTTCCGCGGGAGTGGGACCCCGAACCCTACCGGGGCGAATCCGGCTACCTGCCCCACCCGCGACCCCGCGCCGGCTACGCGGCGATGATCGCGATGCTGGACGACCACGTCGGCCGCGTCCTCGCCGCCCTCGAACAGGCCGGCGTCGCGGGACGCACCCTGGTCGTCTTCTCTAGCGACAACGGCACCACGCACGAGGGGCCAAAGGGGACGAAGTTCCACGTCGGCGGCGCCGATCCCGCGTTCTTCGCCAGCACGGGGCCGCTGCGCGGCTTCAAGGGCAGCGTGTACGAGGGCGGCCTCCGCGTGCCGATGATCGCGCGCCTGCCCGGCCGCATCCCCGGCGGGCGGGTGAACGCGCAACCCGGCTACTTCGCCGACTGGTTTCCGACGCTCTGCGAGGCTGCCGGCCTGCGGGCCCCCGCGGGCCTCGACGGCGAAAGCCTCTGGCCCGCCCTCACTTCCGGCCGCGCCACTCCCCGCCGCACACCGATGGTCTGGGTGTTCCCCGAATACGGCGGGCAGGTCGCGGTGCAGCTGGGCGACCTGAAGGCCGTGCGCCGCGGCCTCCGGACGCCGCAGCCCGGCGGCTGGGAGGTGTACGATCTCACCCGGGATCCCGGCGAAGCCTACAATCTTGCCGCGGAACGGCCGGAACTGGTCCGTGCGGCCGAGGATGTCCTCCGGCGAGAAATGCAA
>JBEDEF010000245.1:0-2536 GCA_041175845.1 Verrucomicrobiota bacterium | reverse complement strand
AGCCGTGGCCTTGCGGTCGACACGCTCGCGGTGAGCGTCGGTGGCGAGGTGGAGGTATTCGCGGAGCCCGCCGCCTTCGCGGTCCGGCGGGAAGCGCTGCTGGCGGCGGAAGCGCGGGAGGGTCCGTACATGTCCGGCCCCGGTACGCCGCCGGCCGCCGCCAATACGCCGTGGATCCTCGGCGCGAAGCGCGTGCTGTGGGTGCAGGTGGATTTCGCGGATGAGCCGGGCGCGGTCGCGTCCGCTGCGGAGATCGAGGCCACCAACGCCCAGGTCGCCGCGTTCTTCGCCGCCACCTCCCACGGCCGCACCACCTTCTCCTTCTCCATCCTCCCGGGCGTGCTGCGGATGACCCGCGACAAAGCGTTCTACAACGCCTCCTCCACCTCCGCCGGCCAGCTGCAGACGGATGCCGCCGTACTGGCCAAGGCCTACGACGCGGCCAACGGCGGTACCGGCGCCTTCGACCCCGATAAGTACGACCGCTGGATCGTCCTCTTCAAGCGGATGCCGGCGTACGCCTTCGGCGGTCAGGCCCAGCTCACCGGGGCTCAGGTGCGGATGAACGGTAACATCTCCCCGGGCACGACCTACCACGAGCTCGGCCACACCCAGGGATTGGGTCACGCCCATTATTGGATCCCCGCTGGTCCCGTCGCGACCGGCCCGGGCACGCACCTCGAGTACGGCGATCCGTTCGATGCGATGGGCCGGGCCACCAGCAGCCCCAACAACCACTTCAACGTCAGCCAGAAGGACCGCCTCGGCTACCTGCCGCCCGAGGCGATCGCGTCCGTCACCACCTCCGGCACCTACCGGCTCCACCGGCACGACCACGCCGACGCCTCGGGCCTGCGCGCCCTGCGCTTCTCGCCCGCCGGCCTCGGTTACGACCTCTGGGTCGAGCACCGCCGCTTCGCGCCCACGGCCTTCGGCCCCGCCCAGCTCGATCGCGTCCGCCAAGGGCTCCAGCTGCACTGGGGACCGGGCCGTGCCCCCCGCTTCACCTCCGGATCCGGCAGTTACCTGCTCGACGCCACGCCCGGCTCGGCCGGCGGCGCCGACGACGCGCCGCTGCGCGTGGGCGAGACTTTCGTCGATCCCGACGCCGGCATCACGGTGCGACCCCTCGCCGCCGGCGGCGAGGCGCCCGCGGAATACCTCGACGTTCAGGTCGCCTTCGGGGCCTTCGAGGGCAATGGCGACCCCACCCTCTCGGTCGCCTTGCCCGCTGGCCGCCTCCTTGCCCGCACCAACCTCACCTTCCGCGCCACCGCGACCGATCCGAACCGCGACCCGCTCTACTTCCGCTGGGACTTCGGGGACAGCACGCTCCAGCCCACCCTCGACACGCTCACCCGGCGTTTCCTCATCGGCGGCGTTTACACCCTCCGGGTCTCCGCTCACGACGGTCGCGGGGGCGTCGCCCGCCAGACCTTCACCGTCAACGTCGAGGATACCCTCGACACCTGGACCCGGCGCGCCGAAGCCAACCCGCCCACGGCCCAGCAGCTCCTCTACGACGTCACCCATGCGCGGGGTCAGTTCGTCGCCGTCGGGATCAACCAGACCGTGCTCACCTCGCCTGACGGGGAAACTTGGACTCGGCGCACGTTCCCGGGCGGCAACAGCCTGACTGGTGTCGTTCACGACGGCACCCGCTTCGTCGCCTCCGGCTACCGCTTCAGCAACGCGGCCCAGAAGGGCCTCGTCGGGCTCTCCGAGGACGGCATCCGCTGGACCACCGTCAACCTCGACGCCGGCACCGTGCAGTTCTGGGGCATCGCCCAGGGCGCGGGGCGCCTCGTGGTGGTGGGTGACGCCGGCACCATCTACACGTCGACGGACGGAACCAACTGGGCGGCCGCGTCCTCCGGCATCACTAACGTGCTGCGCTCCGTGGCCTACGCCGACGGGCTGTTCGTCGCCACCGGCGACTCCGGGCGCGTGCTCACCTCGCCCGACGGCCTCATCTGGACCAACCGCTCCCTGCCGGTGACGAACTCCTTCACTGGCGTCGCGCGCCACGCGGGGCGCTGGGTCGTCCGTTCGTTCACCACCGTCTTCACCTCGGCAGATGGCGCGGCATGGACGCGCGTGACCGCCCCTTCGGCGACCAACGCGGCCACCTATCGGATGCTTTCGGTGAACGGCGTGTTGCTTGCGGGCCTCGCCGGCGGGCGCCTGCAGCTGGCGGAGGACCCCGCGGGGTGGGAGGGCGTCGTGCCGGAAAGTTCCACGCGCTCGATCCGTGCCTTCGCCGCCGGCGGCGGCCGGGTGGTCGCGGTCGGTAGCGATGGTCTGCTGTTCTCCACCGGATTGCCTGCGGCCGGCGAACCCGCGCTGCCGGTGCCCACGCTGCGCCTCGAGGCCGACGCATTGAAGGTGGCCGTCGGTAAACCCAACCCGCTCGCGGCCGCCGGGGCTGGCTATTCCCGCCTCGAGCTCTATGCGAACGGGGTGAAGGTCAGCGAGGTCACCGGCGCGGGCGGCGCGCTGTCCTGGACGCCCGCCGCCCTCGGCACCTGCAACGAGT
>JBEDEF010000244.1:0-6625 GCA_041175845.1 Verrucomicrobiota bacterium | reverse complement strand
GGCGCTACGCTGGGCCGGCGCCGGGGAGATCATCGCCATCGACCTGGCCGACAACCGCCTGGAACTCGCCCGTCGCCTCGGCGCCACGCAGGCCATCAACTCCGGCCGCACCGATGCCGCCGCCGCGGTGGCCGCGGCCACCGGAGGTGAGGGCGCCGCGGCCGCGTTCGAGGTCGTCGGCTACGGCCCCACCCTCAACCTCGCGCTCGCCACCGTCCGCCGCGGCGGCGCCTGCGTCCTCGTCGGCAATCTGGCCCCGGTCACCCAGGATTTCCCCCTCCAGGCGGTCGTCACGCGTGAGCTGACCCTGCTGGGCTCGTGCGCCAGCGCGGGGGAATACCCGCTGTGCCTCGACCTGATCGCGCGTGGCGTGATTGACGTGCGGCCGATGATCGAGACCGTGGCCCCGCTCGCGGCGGGTCCCGAGTGGTTCGCCCGCCTCAGCGCCCGCGACGGCGGGCGCTACATGAAGGTGATCCTGCAGCCTTAAGCGGTGTCCAAGGGTCGTAAGCATCCGCGACGGCGGACGCTCCATTAAGCTAATCCCGCGACCCTGAGCGAAGTCGAAGGGTCAGAAGCGGCCGTTCACCCCGAAGGTGAGCGTCGTGCCGTTGAGGATAGTGTTCGACATCCGGTGGGCGAAACCGCGGTAGAGCACCTGCGGCTCGTTGAACAGGTTGCCGGCATCGAGCGTGAACTGCACGTTCGGCCGCCACTGGTAAGTCAGGCCCAGGTTCACCGTCTCATACTTCGAACGGTAGTTGTTATACCCGGGCGTGGCGGCGTTGAAGCTCGTGATGTAGGTCGAGACGTAGCTGTAGAGGATCCGCGTGCTGAAGGCGCGGTAGCGCCACGAGAAGCTGGCGTTGGCGGTCCGCGGGATGAAGCCAGGCACCTCGTTCGTGCTGCGGTTGGTCGCGCCGCCGAAATTTCCTGCGGCGACGATCGACGTGTAGTTGCCGGAGAACGCGAGCCCCTTCAGCAGTCCGGGCAGGAACGTGAACTGCTGCTGGTACGACACCTCCCAGCCCTGGACCACCGCCGTTCCGGCATTCGCCGAGGACAGCAGGGTGAAGCCCGCGTATTCCCCGTTGTAGCCGTTGTCGTTGCCCGTCGCCACCGTGCCGACCGTCGTGCCGGCGACGATGTAGTCCTTGATCTGCTTGTGGAACCAGGAGACCGCGAGGCTGCCCACCGGCTCGAAGTAGTACTCCAGCGCGGCGTCCCAGTTGACCGCATTCTGCGGTCCGAGGTTGGGATTGTTGATCGTGAGCGTCTGGTTGGTCTCGTTCACGGTCTCGTTGGGCATCGCGTTGTTGAGCGCGGGGCGACCGAAGCTGGTGGACCAGCTGAGCCGGGCCTTCAGGTCCGCGGTGACGTCGTGCGTCAGGTGGGCGCTGGGGAAGGAACGGGTGTAGTCGCCGCGGATCTTACGCAGCGTGTTAGCATAGTCGCGGTCGGCGGAGCCCTGCGGGTCGGCGGTCTGCTGGGCGACGGTGCTGCCGAAGCGGTTCCGCACGTAGCCCCAGCTCTCGGTTTCCGTGCGCTCAGTGCGCACGCCGCCGATGAAGCCAGTGCGGCCCACACGCCCCTGCACCATCCCGTAGCCCGCGGTCACCCACTCGGTGACGGCCCGGTTGGCGGTGTAGTTGTTCTGGAAGAAGTAGTAGCGGTCCTCGCGCCAGAGCTCGGGGCTGACCGGCTGGCGGTCGCGGAAGATCTGCTGGTTCTCCCAATAGGGCATCCGCCGGCCGGTGCGCACGGCGTCGTAGGAGAGGATACTCGGGTCGGAGGGGAGCGCGGTGGTCCCGGTGTAACTCCAGCGGCGGGAGACGCTCTGGTTGTCGGCGTACTGCTCCCGCCACGAGGCGCCCGCCTTGACGGCGAGGGGGAACGCGACCGGCAGTTCCTGTCGCGCGTTGCCGCGGACTTCTTTCCGCTGGTTGTTGTTCTGCAGGTTCGTGTTCGTGTACTGCGTCGGGCGGTAATTCGCCGGGTTGGTGAAGTCAGGGCCGCCGTTGGGGAGGAAGCGCGGGAAGAGGTTGTTGTCCGTGCGGTCGAGGATCCACCCGGCGCCGGTGAGCCGGTTGATGAGCACGCCGCCGCGGCCGCCGGCGCCCCCGTTGATGTTCGTCTGGGTGTAGACCGCGTTGTAGTCGAGCTGGAGCCGGCCGAACACGTGCTCGGCCCCGAGGTCGAGGCGGCGCATCCGGTTGTAGAAGTTGCCGGGACCGGTCGTGGTCTGGTCAATGATCGCCGCGGCCACCGGCCGCACCGTCGTGACCAGGCTGGTGTAGCCCGGAACCACGCCGGTCGTCGCCGAGGGCACGGTGTTCTGGTTGCCGGTGTAGGCGCGCGTCTCGTACTGGCGGCGGAAGGTCTCGTTGGCGTCGTTGAGGATGGTGTTCACCGACAGCTTGGTGCTGGGCGACAGGCGGTAGTCCGCCTTCACGCTCAGGCTGAGCTGCTTGCGGTTGTTGTAGTTGTCCCAGGTGCGGTAGTCCCAGACGTACGCGGGCTCGGCGGTGGTATTCTGGAAGTCGCGCACGGTGCGGAACCCGCCCACCGCGTTCTCGCTGTAGAACAGGTTGGCCGAGATGCCCAGGTTACGCTCGCCCCCGAGGATGCCGAAGACCTCCTGCCACTGGACGTTGAACAACGGGTGCGCGCGATGGGCCTCCCGCAGGGGGATGTGCTCGAGGAACGGCGGCGCCCAGCGGACGCTCGCGCTGTACGAGACGCGCCGCTTTTCCCGCATGCTGAGGGGCGAGCGGCTCTTCAGGTTGATCGTGCCCCCGAGGGAGTCCGCGCCCTTGTCCGGGGTGTGCCCCTTCACCAGCTCGAGCTGGTCGAACATCGTGCCGGTGATGTTGTTGATCATCGTACTGCGCGCGAGGGCGCCCTGGCTCGTGAGCGGCGAACCGTCGAGGGTGATCGTGTTCAGCCCGGGCCCGATGCCGCGGACGGTGAAGCCGCTGATCTCATTCTCGTCGCTGAAGGAACCGGCCACGCCCGGGAGGCGGATGGCCACCTCGCCGGCGTTCATGTTCGGCAGGTTCCCGTAGGAATCCATCGCCACGATGTTCTTCACGTTGTCCGCGTTGCGCTGCGCGGTGATCGCCGCGGCGCCGCCCTCGCGCTCGCCGGTGACGCGGAACTCCTGCAGCTGGTAGACGGCCGAGCTGAGGTCGAAGGCGCGGGTCAGGCGCTGGCCCGCGGTGACGGTCACGCTGGCCCGTGCGGCGTCGAGGCCCACGTACGTGACGACGACCTCGTGCGTCCCGGCCGGCAGCGCGGACAGGGTGAAGAGGCCGGTCGCGTCCGTGAGCGCGACCAGCCCGAGCGCCGGCACCGCCACGCGGGCGCCCTCGAGCAGGTTGCCCGAGGCGGCGTTGCTCACGGTGCCCGTGAGCACGGCGGATCCGGAATCGGCGGCGCGGGTCGCCGGCAGCAAGGCGAGCAACGGCAGCAGCACCACCACGAGGAGGCGGGACGGGTGCAGGCGGGAAGCGGGACGGGGCAGCGGGGTCATGAGGTGCAAGGGAGGGAAAAAGAAGAGGCCGGGGTCAGCGGACCCGGCCTCAGCAAGCCCGGCAGCGGGCGGCGGCGCAAGCCGCGGCTCAGAAGCGGCCGTTCACGCCGGCGGTGATCGTCACGAAGTTGATGATCTGGCGGCGCATCCGGTCCTTGTAGCCGATGTAGAACTGCTGGGGCTCGTTCAGCGCGTTCGCCACGTCGAGGGTGAAGCCCAGCGCCGGGCGCGCCTGGTAGCCGAAGCCGAGGTTCACCGTCTTCGCGGAAAAGCGGTACTGGCTCAGCGCCGCGTTGGTGGCGTTGAACGCGGTGATGTACTCGCCGGTGAAGTTGTACAACACGCGGGCGTTGACCTTCCCGTAGCGCCAGGTGAGCGAGGCGTTGGCGGCGTGGGGAATGAAGCCGGCGACCTCCCGGCGCGTCAGGTAGCGGCTGCCGGTGTAAAGGCCGTGGGCGTCGATCCAGGTGTAATTGAAGGACGCGGCGAGGCCCTTGAGGATCCCCGGCAGGAAGGTGAACTGCTGCGAGTAGGCGAACTCCCAGCCCTGCGCCACCGCCGTGCCGCCGTTCAGCGAGGTGCGCTCGGTCCAGCCTTCGTATTCGCCGTCGTAGCCGTTATCGAGGCCGCCGGTGATGGTGCGGACGTCCTGGTTGGCGATGATGAAGTCCTTGATCTCCTTGTGGAACCAGCCGACCGTGAGGCTGCCGACCGGTTCGAAGTAGTACTCGAGGGTCGCGTCCCAGTTGGTCGAGGTCTGCGGACGCAGGCCGGGGTTATTCACCGTCAGGCGGCGGTTGTTCTCGTCGATTGACTCACCCGGCAGAAGGTTGCCGAGGGCCGGCCGACCGTAGCTGGTCGACCAGCTCAGGCGGGCCTTGAGGTTCGGCGTCACGTCGTGGAACGCGTGAATGCTCGGGAAGCGCTTCCGGTAACTGCCCTCGATGTCGCGGCGGGTGTTCGCGTAGTCGCGGTCCGCCGCCCCCTTCGGATCGGCGAGCTGCTCGGCGGCGGAGCTCGGCCGGCGGGCGCGCACCCAGCCCCAGCTCGACGTGTCGGTGCGCTCGAACCGCACGCCGCCCAGATAGCCCGTCCGCCCCAGCCAGCCCGAGCGGCCGAAGCGGCCCTGCGCCATCAAGTAGTAGGCGGTGACCGCCTCGCTGACCCCGTTGGTGCCGGTGTACTGCTGCTGGAAGTGGTAATAATGGTCCTCCTGCCAGAGCGCCGGGTTGGTCGGGCGACCATCGGTGGTGAACATGTGCGACTGCCAGATCGGGATCGCGCGGCCGGTCTTGATGCGGTCGTAGCTGACGTAGTTGGCGTCCTCGGGCAGCGGGCCCGTGCCGACGTAGCCCCAGCGGTGGCGGTCCTTGCCCCACTGCTCCATGTCCAGGCTGCGCCACGCCCAGCCGAACTTGAGGGCGTTCGGCGCCGACCACGGCAGCTGGTAGCGGGTGTCGAGGCGCGCCTGGTACAACACTTGATTCTGCTCATTGCGCTGCTGGGTGAGGCCGTCGTTGACGGTGTTGTTGGCGATGCTCGGCGTGGTCGAGCGGGGACGGTAGTTGGCGGGGTTGGTGAAATCCGGCCCCCCGTTCTGGATGAACTTCGGGTGCAGCTCCGACTGCGTCCGGTCGAGGATCCAGCCCACGCCGTTCAGCCGCATGTTGAGCTGGCCGCCGCGGCCCTGGCCGTTGTTGAGCGTGGTCTGCGCGGCGCTGGCCCCGTATTCAATCAGCCAGGTCTTGTAGTTGTGCTCCGCACTGAAGTCGGCGCGGTGCATCCGCACGAAGTAGTTCAGCGGGCCGTCCATCTGGACGTCGATCTTCGAGGCGTTGGTGTTCGTTCCGCCGACCGGCCGCACCGTCGTGATCTTGTCGGTGAACCCGCCGGGCACGAGCGCCGTCGCGGCGCCGGGCACCTGCGTGTTGCTGCCGGTGCTGGCCGTGACGCGCACGCGGCGGCGGTGCCGCTCAAAGTTGTCGTTCTCGACGAGGCCGAGGGTGAACTTGGTCGTGGGCGACCAGCGGTAGTCCGCCTTGAAGTTCACGCTCATCTGCTTGCGGTTGTTCGTGTTGTCCCAGGTCTGGTAGTTCCAGACCGGCGCGGGCCCGTTGAGGATGTTGGTGTAATCGTAGATCGTCTCGAAGCCGCCGACCGCGTTCTCGCTGTAGAACAGGTTCAGGGAGACGCCGAGATTGCGGGTGTCGCCGAGGACGTCGAAGACCTCCTGGTGGGTGACGTTGAGGATGGGGTGGGCGCGATGCTGCGAGCGGAGCGGGGTCTGCTCGAGGAACGGGGGCGCGTAGCGGGTGCTGAAGTTGAACGTCGTACGCCGGCGCTCCTTCATCGAGAAGGTGGAGCGCGTCTTGAAGTTGATGGTGCCGCCGAGCGAGTCCGCGCCCTTGTCGGGCGTGTGGCCCTTGATCAGCTCGAGGGCCTCGAACATCGCGCCGGTGATGCTCTGCAGCTCGAAGCTGCGGTTGGTGCCGAGGGTCGTCATCGAGGCCCCGTCGACGGTCACGTTGTTCAGGGCGGGGTCCATCCCGCGCATGTTGAAGCGGTAGGCGAGGCCCTCGTCGGTCGGGCTGCCCGCGACACCGGGGAGGCGCATCACGACCTCGCCCGCGCTCATGTTCGGCAGGTAGCCGAAGGAGTCCATCGCGATGATGTCCTTCACGTTGCTCGCGTTCTTCTTCTCGGTGATCATCGCCGCGTTGCCCTCGCGCTCGCCGGTGACCTTGAAGGCCTCGAGCTTGTAGATGCCGGTGGTCATCTCGAAGTTGCGGACCACGTTGGCGCCGGCGCCGACCGACACGGCCACGCGCACCGGATCGAGACCGATGTAGGTCGCGAGCACCTCGTGGTCCCCGGCGGGCACGCCGGCGAGGACGTAGCGGCCGGAATTATCGGACAAGGCGACCAGACCGAGCCGGGCGATCTCGACGCGTGCCCCCTCGAGGTTGTTGCCGGTGGCGACGTTGCTCACCGTGCCGGTGACGGTGCCGGTCTGGGCCCCGAGGGCGGGGACGAGGAAGGCGGCCAGGAAGAGGCCGCAGAGGACGCGCAGCGGCGCGCCGAAAGGCGAACGGG
>JBEDEF010000243.1:0-6805 GCA_041175845.1 Verrucomicrobiota bacterium | reverse complement strand
CGGGCGGCGTTTTTGACCGCGGCGAACGCCTCGGGAAGGACGGCTTCGAGGGCGGCGTGGGGATCCGCGGCGGCGGCGACCCGGGCCCGGAACTCGGCGGTCTTGGCCCGCAGGGCGTCGTCAGACAGCTCCTGGTAGGAACGCTCTAGCTCGTTGATCCGCGCGACGATGGGACGCGCCTTCTCGAGGAACTTCTTGTAATGCCGGCCGGAAAACCGCTTGAGCAGGAACGAAAACATCAGGCGGGCGAACGTAGGTCCGGCCGGGGCCTTGGCAAACGACAAATGGCCGCCGTTGGACGGGCGGGCCCCCTGCCGGCCAGGACCGGCTCAGGCGTGGTCGCGGAAGTAGGCGATCGTTCGACGCAACCCCTCCTCCAGCGGCACCCGCGGCTCCCAGCCGAGCACGCGACGGGCCAGCGCGATGTCCGGCTGCCGCTGGCGGGGATCGTCGGCGGGCAACGGCTTGTGCACGATCTTGGAGCGGCCGCCGACCAACTTCAGGGTGAGTTCCGCCAGTTCCAGCATCGTGAACTCGCCGGGATTGCCGAGGTTCATCGGGCCCACCGTCTCGGTCTGCGCCATGAACCGCACGAATCCCTCGATCAGATCGTCCACGAAGCAGAACGAGCGCGTCTGGGTGCCCTCGCCGAAAACCGTTAGGTCCTCGCCGCGGAGGGCTTGCACGATGAAGTTCGAGACCACCCGGCCGTCGTTGGGGTGCATCCGGGGGCCGTAGGTGTTGAAGATTCGCACCACCCGGATGTCGACCTTGTTCTCCCGGTGATAGTCGAAGAAGAGGGTCTCCGCGCAGCGCTTGCCCTCATCGTAGCAGGAACGGCGGCCGACGGGGTTGACGTGGCCCCAGTAGCCTTCCGGCTGCGGGTGCACCTGCGGGTCACCGTAAACCTCGCTGGTGCTGGCCTGGAAGACCCGCGCCTTCACGCGCTTCGCGAGCCCGAGACAGTTGATCGCCCCCATCACCGACGTCTTGGTGGTCTTGATCGGGTTGAACTGGTAGTGCGGCGGCGAGGCCGGGCAGGCCAGGTTGTAGATCTGGTCGACCTCGAACTTGAAGGGATCGATCACGTCGTGGCGGACGAACTCGAACCGGGGATTGGCCAGCAGGTGCGCGATGTTGCGCTTTTGCCCCGTGAACAGGTTATCGAGGCAGACCACCTCGTGGCCTTCGGCCAGCAGTCGATCGCACAGGTGGGAACCAAGGAAGCCGGCGCCGCCGGTGACCAGAATACGCATAGGCGGAGGCTGGCGACGGCGCCGGGCCGGGACGAGCAAAACCCCTGGGTAATACCACCCAGTGGCCGGGACGTAGCCCCACTCCGGGCTTGCGCCCCCGCGTTCTCAATCGCCTGACTCCGTTTCCCGACACTCCCACCCGACCTATGCGACTGATCCCCCTCCTCCTCTGCGCCTTCCTTGCGGGCCCCTTGGCCGCCCAGACCTCCGCCCGCACCGGCGTGGTCACCGGGCAAGTGATCAACCAGAACACCGGTGACGTCCTGACCAGCGCCTTCGTCGCGGGCGCGGGCTCCTCGGTGGCGGAGGCCACGAACAATAACGGAATGTACCGTCTGGTGCTGCCCGAGGGCCCGCAGACGATCGTGGTCAGTTACTCGGGCCTGGATGAGCAGCGCTTCGGGATCGAAGTGAAGGCGGGCCAGGAGGTGCGCCGCGACGTCGCGATGACCTCTGCCCTCTACAAGATGGACAAGTTCGTCGTGAAATCGATCCGCGAGGGCCAGGCGGCGGCGATCAACGAGGAGCGTTCCGCGGCCAACGTGAAGACCGTGGCGGCCATCGACGCCTTCGGCAACCCGGGCGCCGCGGTCGGCGAGCTGATTATGCGCCTCGCCGGCGTCGCGGTCGATGGTTCCGGCGGCAAGGTCGATGCCATCTACGTGCGCGGGATGTCCCAGGACTTCTCCTCCCTCCTGATGGACGGCAACCAGATCGCGGTCTCGGGTGGCTCCTCGGTGAGTCTGGGCAACGTCTACTTCGGCCAGGTGAGCTCGGGCAGCGTCGCCTCCCTCGAGGTGATCAAGGCGCCGACGCCCGATATGGATGGCAACGCGATCTCCGGCTACCTGAACCTTCGCACCAAGCGGGCCTTTGACCGCGCCCCGGGCCGGGTCATCACCCTCACGGCTGGCTACACCTACATCAAGGACTACCAGCACAGCAGCGTGCCCTTCAGCACGCCCCTCGAGCCGTCGCTGATCGACGTCAACTACTCGGATGTGCTGAGTGTGTTCGGCGGGAAGAACAACCTCGGCGTCAGCGCGACGTTTAACCGCACCATCACCAATAACATCATCAATGAGATCGGGCACCGGACGGCGGCCGGGAACAGTGACGCCTTCTGGGTACCGCCCGAGCTCTCGCGGGCGCCGGTGAGCGAGCCGCTGCTGCGCGCGGCGGGCGCGGGCCAGTGGGGCAACCTCGGCACCCAGACCCCCTCGTACAATACGGCCCTCTCGCTCGACTACAAGATTAGCGACCGCTCCTCGGTGTACTTCAAGAACACCATCAACCTGATCCAACGGCGGAGCGGCTCAAACAACTCCTACTTCCGCTGGCTGGCCACGGCGCCGCGCGCCGCCTCCAGCTTCAAACCCGGCTCGAACTTCAACGTCGTAAGCATCGCCGACGGGGTGGGCCAGATCGACACGCAATCGGTGCTCTATCTCCGTGAGACCCGCGCCTCCACTTGGGCGGCGGGCTGGGAGACCAAGCTCTGGGACGGCAGCGGCCTGCTGAAGGTCGACACCAATTACTCGAAGAATATGACCCACTACCCGAAGCTGCACCAGCTGGGCGCCCGCCTGCGGGGCGTGTCGTGGGTGCTGGACCGGGGAGACGGCGGCCTGATGCCGCGCATCACCCAAAGCGGCGGCCCGGACTGGAGCAATCCGCTCAATTACTTCATCCGGCCTGACGCCCAGCTGATCAATTACCAGGCCCCGGCGGAGCGCAGCGGCGCCAATATCGACCTGCAGCGGACCTTCGCGACGCGCTTCCCGCTGACGCTCAAGACGGGCCTCAAACAGGCCAACTTCAAGCAGGAGCAGCTGCGCGATCTCGCCTATTACACCTACGCCGGCCGGCCCACGACGCCCGAGAACGGCGGCATCACGCCCTTCCTCGGTTACAATATGCAGGTTTCAGAGGGCAAGTACGGCCCCTTCCCCTTCGTGCAGCTCGCGGAGACCGGCAACCCCGGCGACCCCTTCGCCAACCGTGCGAACTGGACCCAGAGCCCGGTCGATGTCTGGAACACGGTCTACCAGTCACAGGCCAATGACGCGGCCTTCGATAACACCGTGAATGCCGCCTACGTGATGGGCGACGCGCGCTTCGGCCTGCTCCGGGTACTGACGGGCCTGCGCTGGGAGGAGACCCGTTCAAGCGGCTCGAACTACCTCCGCGTCTCGAACGCGACCAACAACGCCAATGCGACCCTCACCGCCGAGCAGAACGCGGCGCGCGCCCGGGACAATTTCCGCAAGTGGACCACGCAGGGCACCAAGTACGACCATATGTTCCCCGGCCTGCACTTGGTCTATTCGATGACCCGCAACACGCAGGTGCGTGCGAGCTACAACGCCACGATCACGCGTCCAAGCCCGACCAACCTGCTGCCCGCGATCGTGCCCAACGAGCTCAGCCAGACCCTATCCTCGGGCAACCCGGCCCTGAAGCCCTACACCTCCGACAACTACGAGCTCTCGTTCTCGCACTTCCTCGGTGGGATCGGCCAGATCTCGGCGGGAGGGTTCTACAAGGACATCAGCAACTACTTCCGCTCGATCCGTTCGGTCGTGCCCGAGGGCCCGAACAACGGCTACGCCGGCGACTACGCGGGCTGGCAGCTTTCTCGGAACGAGAACGTCGGCAGCGCCTGGATCAAGGGCCTCGAGTTCAACTACACCCAGCAGTACACGATGCTGCCCGGCATCTGGCGCGGCCTCGGTTTCTTCGCCAATTACACCTACCTGAAGACCTACGGGGACTACGGCGCGGCCACCGGCAGCACCAGCCGTCTGCCCCTGCTGACGCCGCACACCTTCAACACCGGCTTCTCCTTCATCTACAACGGTTTTGTGGTTCGCCTGATGGGCAACTACCGCGGCGAGTTC
Source organism: Verrucomicrobiota bacterium (assembly GCA_041175845.1). GTDB lineage: Bacteria > Verrucomicrobiota > Verrucomicrobiia > Opitutales > Opitutaceae > ER46. Next base: position 2,649 of record JBEDEF010000243.1, on the reverse strand, counting down.
TTCCGCTCGACCGTCGCCGGCCTGCCTACCCGCGCGGTGGCTTACGACACCTACCAGCATAGCCGCACGCTGATCGACCTGAAGTTCCAGTATACCTTCAGTCAGAAGTACGTGCTCAACGTGGACCTCTACAATCTGACGAACGACTACACGAACAACGACTACGTCCACGTGTACAATCGCGAGATGTTCACCTACGCCGCGGGCTCCGGCTCCGCGGTGCGGCTTGGCCTCACGGCGCGCTTCTGACGCCCTCGACTCCCCCGGCCGGCGTGACCTGAACCCGGTTCAGCGCGCCGCCCGGCGGTTGGCCATTCCCGCCTCGTAGCGGTCGATCCACCCGCGGTGCCAGGCTCCGTAGTCGCCGGCCTCGAGGTGGCGGCGGGCTTGGGCCATCAGGTCCAAGTAGAAATGAAGGTTGTGCAGGGTCAGCAGGGTGCAGCCCAAGATTTCCCCCGCGAGCGTCAGGTGCCGCAGGTAAGCCCGGGAGAAACGGGCGGTGTAGTTGTCCAATCCCTCCACCAAGGGACGCGCGTCCGCCCGGTACTGCTCGTTGCGCAGGTTGAGCGGGCCGTCCGGGGTGAACACGAGGCCGTTGCGCGCCACGCGGCTGGGCAGGACGCAATCGAAGAGGTCCACCCCAAGAGCGATCATCCGCAACAGTTGCGGCGGCGTCCCGAGGCCCATCGTGTAGCGCGGACGGTCAGCGGGCAGGAAGGGAGTGGTCGCCCCGACTTGCTTGAGCATTTCCGGCTCCGGTTCGCCCACGCTGACCCCGCCGACGGCATAGCCCGGGAAATCTAAGGCGGTGAGGGCCTCCGCCGCCTCCCGGCGCAGGTCGTCGAAGGTGGAGCCTTGGACAATCGCGAACACGTGGTGCCCGGCGGCCAGGAATCCTTCCCCCTCCGCGATGCGCCGACATTCCGCCGCCCAGCGAAGACTCCGCTCCACCGCCCGGGCGCATTCGTCGCGGCTGCAGGGCCAGGGAGGGCATTCGTCGAGCACCATCGCGATGTCGCTGCCCAGCTCCTGTTGGATCGTCATCACCTCGCGCGGACCAAGGAAGAGCCGGCGACCGTCCAAATGGGAGGCGAAGGCGACGCCGTCGTCCCGGATTTCCCGCAGCTTGGCGAGGGAGAAGACCTGGAAGCCACCGCTGTCGGTCAGGATGGGGCCGTCCCACTGCATGAACGAATGCAGCCCGCCCAGTTCCCGCACCAAGGGGCTGCCCGGGCGGAGGTTCAGGTGGTAGGTGTTGCCGAGGATGATCTGCGCGCCGATCTCACGCAATTGGGCGGGGGAGAGGGCCTTGACCGTACCCTGGGTGCCGACCGGCATAAACATCGGCGTCTCGATGCTGCCGTGGCGGGTCTGCAACCGGCCGCGGCGGGCGGCGGTCGCGGGATCGGTCCCGAGCAACTGGAAGTGGGCGCTCATCGGAGGGGGGCTACCTACCGACGCGCTTGACCCGGGTGTCAATCCGCGAGGTAGTGCCAACGTGCTGCTGGTCATCGACAACTACGACTCATTCACCTTCAACCTCGTCCAATACTTTGGCGAGTTGGGGGTGGAGCAGCGCGTGTTCCGGAATGATCAGATCACGGTGGAGGAGGCCCGCGCACTACAGCCGGAGCGCATCCTCCTTTCGCCCGGGCCCTGTTCGCCTAAGGAAGCGGGGGTGACCCTGCGGATGATCGAGGCCTTCGCGGGCGTCCGGCCGATGCTGGGCGTCTGCCTAGGGCACCAGTCGATCGGCCACTACTTCGGCGGCCGGGTGGTCCGGGCGGGGCGCCTGATGCACGGTAAGACCTCGCCCATCTTGCACCGGGGGACCGACGTGTTCGCCGGGATGCCTCAAGGATTTGCGGCGACACGGTACCACTCGCTGCTGGTGGAGCGGGAAACTCTGCCGGCCGCGCTGGAGATCACGGCCGAGACGGCCGAGGGAGAGATTATGGGGCTGCGGCACCGGGAACTGCCGGTCTGGGGCGTCCAGTTCCATCCCGAATCCATCGCCACCGCTGGCGGACGCCGGATTCTGGAGAACTTCCTCCGGCTCGGCTGAGCAGGGCCCCTGCAACCCCCGGCCTAGCCCGAACGTCATCCTCCCCAATGCGTTGCCCCAAGTGCACCTCCGTCGAGGACAAGGTGATCGATTCCCGGATCAGCCGGGACGGGGCGTCCATCCGTCGACGGCGAGAGTGCCTAGAGTGCGGCCACCGCTACAGTACCACCGAGGTCTCCGTGCGGGACGGGGTAATGGTGATCAAGCGGGACGGGCGCCGAGAGGATTTCGACCGGGAGAAGCTTACCCGGGCCGTGCGGGCGGCCTGCCACAAGCGGCCGGTGGACGCGGAGCAGGTGGCGATGCTGGTCGAAGATGTGATGGACGCCTTGGAGGCCCAATTTGAGAAGGAGATCCCGAGCCGCGCGATCGGCGAGGGCGTGATGCAGCGGCTCCGGACGGTTGACCAGGTGGCGTACGTGCGTTTCGCCAGCGTCTACAAGGAGTTCCGGGATGTGGCCGAGTTTGTGGACGAAATCAGCCTCCTGGGCCGCGAGCCGCGGACCTGACCCTGGGGAGATGAAGCGCGACCCGGTGGCGCTGCGGCGGCTGCACTTCGTCAACGCCCTGTTCGCCCAGGCCAC
>JBEDEF010000242.1:0-3564 GCA_041175845.1 Verrucomicrobiota bacterium | reverse complement strand
GCGGCGTAGACGCGGCCGTTCGCCCCGAACGCGGCCGGATTGCCCGGGGCCATCCCCTCCGAGGTGGTCACCCAGGTCTCCCGCTCGTTCACGTCCACCACCGCAAAGTTCCCCAATTGCGCGCCCCGGTTCGGCACCAGCTCCCGTTCCGTCGCGCGGAGTACGACCATCCGCTCCGGATCGACCGCCGCGAGGAACAGCGGCGCCCGGTGGCGCGCGCGGGCCATGTTCTCGTTGTTCGCCCCGCGGCGGGTGTAGGCCAGGAAAAGGCCGTCCGCGTGGGTCACCCAATGCGCCTGGGTGTTGTAGCTGCCGAGGTCTGTGCCGTCGTCAAACGTCCACCGCCGCGCCTCGCCGAAGCGGAGGCCGTCCTCGCTGCGGGCGACGTACGCCGCCTGGTCGTTGCGCAGGGTCAGGAAAAACCGGCCGCCAAAGCGCGCGAGGCTCGGCTCATACAGGCCGCGGTCAACCGGCAGGGCCAACTCGGTGCCGTGCTCGACGTAGCGCAGCGCGGTGCCATCGAAGCGGCAGCGCACGACCGTGGACCGGTATTCCTTGGCGGTCGGCTCCTTGAAATAGATTGGCAGGAGCAGGTCGCCGTTCGGGAGGTCGACCCGCTGGGTGCTCCCGGCGCCGGCGTTGGCGAAGTCGGGCCGGTCCGGCAGCGCGAGGCGTGCCCACGGGGTCCAGGTGCGCGTCGCCGGCTCGTAGGTGGACCACACGGTGTGCCGCGGCCGGACCGGCAGCAGGCGGTCGTCGGCGTAAAACACGGTATGGCCGGTGCCGAGCAGCCGCCCCGTCGCCGCGTGCCACTTGGGGGTGAAGTCGCAGATGCCCTCCTCGCGCGTCGCGTCGAGGCGGTGCCGGCCGAGGGTGGCGGCGTGTTCGGGAAAGTCCGTCCACGTGCGGCCGAGGTCGCGGGTCTCGCCGGAGGCGACCGGGTAGAAGACGTCGCTCCGCCGCGTGTTCCACCGCTGCATCGTCAGCACCACCGTGGGCACCGGCCCGGGGATGGCCCCGGCGCGCGGGTGGAACCAGCAGCGGTCGCCGTCCATCCCTTCGGTGATGACGTCCAGCTGCAGCCGGTAACCGACCCCGGGGGAGTCCGGGGCGGAAGTCTCGGCGGCCGTCGCGGACGCGGCCGTGAGCGCGAGCCCCGGTGCGATCAGCCGGCGCAGCGCGCGGGCCAAGGGCGGCAGCAGGGCAGGGTAGGTGCGGAGGCGGGGCATTCCCGCAGGCTGACGCGGGTGGCGGGCTGCTGTCAGACCAATTTCCCGGGCGGCGGGGGGGCCGACCCGGAAATCGGGGCCGCGCGACGTTGGTCGCCAGGGCGATCCCTGGCTGCGCTGCACGGGTGATGCCCGAAGTCTTCCGCTACCGCGGCCACCGATTTTTCTTCTTCAGCGATGAGGGCCGGGAGCCCGTGCACGTCCACGTCGAGAAGGCCGAGGCTCACGCCAAATTCTGGCTCTTCCCGGTGTTGCTGGCGGAAAGCCGGGGCTTTCGGGCCCCCGAGCTGCGCTCCCTGCATAATCGCATTGAGGAGCATCAGGAGAGGATTATCTTCCGTTGGCTTGAGCACTTTGGTCTTTAACTCGCCTTCCGACATCGTGGCGGTGGAGTTCACGGACCACTCGCTGATCGTCACCCTCGCGGATGCCCGCCGGTTGGAGGCGCCCTTGGCGCAGTATCCCCGCCTGCTCCACGCGACGCCGGCCCAGCGGGCCCGCTGGCGGCTAATCGGCGGCGGCAGCGGGATCCACTGGGAAGACCTCGACGAGGACCTCTCCCTGCGCTCCCTGCGCGCACCCTGACGCCCCTGCGCCGGTCCGCCGGCCGGTCGGCGCGCCCTGTCGCGTCGGAAATTGGGGCTTGCCTCCGTGGCGGGCTGGGTTTCGGAAGGCATCCTCCGCTTTTTATGTTACCGCGCATCCTCCGGCTGTTCGCGCTGACGCTTGCCCTCGGCGCTTCCCTCCCCGCCCAACTCGTCAACACCTCGGTCCGCGTCCGCGTCGGCACCGGGGACGATACCCTGATCACGGGCTTCGTGATCGGGGCCACGCCCAAGACCTTCCTTTTCCGCGCGATTGGCCCGACCCTCGGAAACTTCGGGGTCAGCGGGGCCCTGGCCGACCCGATCCTCACCCTTTTCGGGAGCAACCAGACCGCCCTCACCAGTAACAACGACTGGGGCGCAAACACGGCCTATTCCGCGGCCACGCTCGCTTCCGTGATGGCCACGGCGGGTGCCTTTCCGTTACCCGCCGGATCGCGGGACGCAGTGCTGATCGCTACGCTGCCTCCCGGGGCTTACACCGTGCAGGTGACGGGCGCGAACAACGGCACCGGCGTGGCCCTCTTCGAGGCCTACGAGCTCGCGGCGGCGCCGACGCCATCCGGCTCGATCCGCGGCCGGCTGCTCGTTGCGTCCGGGGACGAGTTCCCGCCCGCAATCGTCGGCACCGAGATCATCTTCCGTAATTCGGCTGGGGCCGAGATTGGCCGCGCCACCACCCGGGTGTTTGGGTTCTTTGATGCGATGCTCCCTGCCGGCCCGGTCCGCGTTGAGTTTCCGGGTACCTCGGGCTTCGTGTCCGCCTTCCAGCTCGCGACCGTCGTCGCGGGCGTCACCACGGAGCTCCCGCCGCTCTCGGTCGCCCGGGTGACAACCGGACCCGGTACGATCGGGGGTCGCATTACCAGCGCCGTCACTGCCGCCAGCCTCACCGGCGCGACCCTCCGTTTCCGGGCCGGGAGCGGAGTCCAGACCGGTCCCATCGTCGGCACCGCGACCACCATCACCAACGGAACCTACTCCATTACCCTCACGCCCGGCACCTACACGGCTGAGGTCAGTTTGACTGGCTACATCACCTCGTACTTCACGGTCACCGCTTCCGCGTCCACCGTCATCACCAGCGGGAGTTATGCGCTCTCCCCGGTCCTCGGCGCCAATCAGTTCCGGGTGGTTCTGACGTGGGGAGCGACGCCAGTGGATCTCGATGCGCACTTGACCGGTCCGAACGCGACTTCCGGTCGGTTCCATGCCTACTTCGAAAACCGAGAGCCCGCTGGATCGGGGGCGAAGCTGGATCTGGACGACGTCGATTCGTTCGGCCCGGAAACGATCACCCTCTCGACCTTGCGGCCGGGCGTGTACCGCTACTCGGTGCACGACTATTCGAACCTGGGTTCCGCGCAGAGCACGGCGCTGAGCTCCTCGGGCGCCCAGGTCGTCGTCTTCCGCGGCAGCGCGGAGGTGGCCCGCTTCACCGCGCCTTCTGGCCGCACCGGCGACCTCTGGACAGTCTTCGAGCTCGACGGGACTTCCCTCGTGATCACCCCCCGCAACGAGTTCTCCACGATCACCGAGCCGGTTCGCGTCACGGCGCCGCCGCTCGAGGGCGAGGTCCTCCCGGCGTCCGACGTCGAGGTCCTGCGCCTGAGTCGCAAGCCCAAGCGCTGACCGTTCCGGCCTGGGTCCGCCGTCGCCCATGGAGGCACGGGGGCCCCGGCCGCCGCGGTCTTGGCGAAAATCAGGATGGCCCCCCCATTGATAAGGAG
>JBEDEF010000241.1:0-6727 GCA_041175845.1 Verrucomicrobiota bacterium | reverse complement strand
GTCGAAGAGGAACTCCTCGTCGACCGCGCTCAGCACGAGTTTCCAGCGCTGGTCTCGGGCCATCCGGTGGCCCTGCCCGGCGGCGCCCCCTACCCCCACGCATTCACTGTGGACGACTTGGCGGGGCCACGGCGCCGTCCGTCGCAGGAGGGCGACGAGGGAGAGGCCCGCGGGCGCCAGTGGGGGTGGGACCGCTCCACTCAGCTCCAACAAGGTGGGATAGAGGTCCAGCGAACTGACCAAGGCATCGCTGCGGTGGCCGGCCGGAATGCCAGCTCCCCAGACAAAGCACGGAATCCGCACGGATTCCTCGTGCATGGTGATCTTGTTGCCGAGGCCGTGGGAACCGAGGTGGTAACCATTGTCGGAGAGGAAAAACACGATGGTGCGCTCCAGCTCGCCCGTTTCACGCAGGAGGTCCGCAAACCGCCCCACCTCGGCATCCAACCGGCTGGTCACCGCATAATAGGCACGGGTGAACTCCCGCATCGTCTCCTCGTCCCGCGGCGGTCCCGCCGGCACCCCGCCAACATTCCGGCGGTAAGCGCTATCCCGGTGCAGCTGCTCCCCCGGGAGGCCCTGGTTGTTCAGGCTCTGCACCGTCGGCTCCCGGCGATAGTTGCCGGGGAGGGAAACGGCCTCCCGCGGATAGCGGTCCAGCCATTCGGGCTCCGGGAAGAGCGGCACGTGGGGTTCGTGCGGCGCGATCCAGAGAAAGTAGGGTCGATCCGCGGAACGCTGGGCCCGCACAAATTCCGCCGCGGCCGCAAACATCGGGGCGGAGTCGTAGCCCATTTCCCGGCCGGCCCTGAAGCCGTAGTCCGCCGGTGGGCCCAGGTGAGACTTGCCAAAGAACCCCGTCGCGTAGCCCGCCTCCGCCAACCGGGCCGCCAAGGCCTGCGCCGCATGCGTACCTCCGCGACGATAGGGCGCGAAGGCCGCCGTCTGCAGTGCGATCACGCCATGCTGCTGCGGAAACAGCCCCGTCATCAGCGAGGCACGGCTCGCCGCGCAGATCGGGCTGGCCGCAAAAGCCCGCGTCAGGATCGTCCCTCCGCGCGCCAGGGCGTCGATCCGGGGTGTCTGGACCTCCGGATTCTCATAACCCACCGCGCGACAGCTTTGGTCGTCAGTCAGGATGACGATCAGATTGGGCCGCGGCGCCGCCTCGAGGGAGGCAAGAGCTGCACCCAGGACCAGCAAGATCCGCAGCAGCGGCAGGGGTGGAGGCACGCCCCCTTTTGTCGGATCACCCGCCCTCCGCTGGCAAGACCAGAGGCGAAGGCGAGACCGGCACCAAGCCAAGGCCCCGTCGGGGGACGGGGCCTTGGGGGCACAAACGAACCGAACCGCGTCCGGCCCTCAGCGGGCCAGCTCGAAGCGATCGGCGTTCATCACCTTGTTCCAGGCGGCAATGAAGTCCCGGACGAACTTCGCCGCCGCCCCCGACTCGGCGTACACCTCGGCAATCGCCCGCAGCTGGGAGTGGGAGCCGAAGACCAGATCGACCCGGGTGGCGGTCCATTTCACGTCTCCCGTCGCGCGGTCGCGCAGCTCGAAGGTTTCCTCGGCCGGGGAGGTGGGGCGCACCACGTGGTCCATCGCGAGGAGATTCACGAAGAAGTCGTTCGTGAGGGTCTCCGGACGGCGGGTGAAGACGCCGTGCGCGGATTTGCCGTGGTTCGCATTGAGCACCCGCAGCCCGCCGACGAGCACGGTCATTTCCGGCGCGGTCAGACCGAGCAACTGAGCCTTGTCGACCAGGAGCTGTTCCGCGGGCAACGCGAACCGGGTCTTCTGGTAGTTGCGGAAGCCGTCACTGACCGGCTCCAGCACGGCAAAGGAAGCCGCATCCGTCTGTTCGGCGGCGGCATCCATCCGTCCGGGCGTGAAGGGCACCTCCACCGCGTGGCCGGCCTGCTGGGCGGCGTGTTCGATGGCGGCGGCGCCCCCGAGGACGATCAGGTCGGCCAGGGAGACCCGTTTCCCACCCGTGGCGCGGGCGTGGAACGCGGCCTGCACTCCCTCGAGGGCCCGCAGGACCTTCGCCAGCCGCGCCGGCTGGTTCGCCTCCCAATCCTTCTGGGGCGCAAGGCGGATCCGGGCCCCATTGGCCCCGCCGCGCTTGTCGGAACCGCGGAACGTAGACGCGGAGGCCCATGCGGTGAAGACCAGCTCCGCCACCCCCACGCCGGTCGCGAGGATTTCCGCCTTGAGGGCGGCGATGTCCTTCGCGTCCACCAGCGGATGGTTCACGGCCGGGATCGGATCCTGCCAGATCAGCTCCTCGCGTGGCACGTCCGCGCCGAGGTAACGCACCTTGGGCCCCATATCGCGGTGGGTGAGCTTGAACCAGGCGCGCGCGAAGGCATCCGCGAAGGCCTTGGGATCCGCCAGGAAGCGGCGCGAGACCTTCTCGTAGGCCGGATCGAAGCGCAGCGCGAGGTCGGTGGTCAGCATCGTGGGCCGATGCCGCTTCGCCGCGTCGAACGCGTCCGGCACGGTTTCCGGCGCGTTCTTGGCCACCCACTGATGGGCGCCGGCAGGGCTCTTCACCAACTCCCACTCGTAGCGGAAGAGGTTCTCGAAGTAATTGTTGCTCCACTGCGTGGGCGTAGTGGTCCAGATGACCTCCAAGCCGCTGGTGATCGTGTCCGCACCCTTGCCGGAACCGTGCGTATTTGCCCAGCCGAGGCCTTGTTCCGCGATTCCGGCGCCCTCTGGTTCACGCCCGACGTGACTGGCCGACGCGGCGCCGTGGGTCTTACCAAAGGTGTGGCCGCCGGCGATCAGCGCCACGGTCTCCTCGTCATTCATCGCCATCCGGCCGAACGTCTCACGGATATCGCGGGCCGAGGCCACCGGGTCAGGATTCCCATTGGGACCCTCTGGATTGACGTAAATGAGGCCCATCTGCACGGCGGCGAGGGGGTTCTCCAGCTCCCGGTCCCCGGTGTAGCGCTTATCGCCCAGCCAGGTGTCCTCATGGCCCCAATAGACATCCTCCTCCGGCTCCCAAACGTCGGCGCGGCCGCCACCGAAGCCGAAGGTCTTGAAACCCATCGAATCGAGCGCGCAATTGCCGGCCAAGATCATTAGGTCCGCCCAGGAAAGCTTAGCCCCGTACTTCTGCTTGATCGGCCACAGGAGGCGCCCTGCCTTGTCGAGGTTCGTATTGTCCGGCCAGCTATTCAACGGGGCGAACCTCTGCTGCCCAGCCCCCGCACCACCCCGGCCGTCGCCCGTCCGGTAGGTGCCGGCGCTGTGCCAAGCCATCCGAATGAAGAAGGGACCGTAGTGGCCGAAATCTGCCGGCCACCAGTCCTGCGAATCCGTCATCAACGCGTGCAGGTCCCGCTTCACCGCCGCGAGGTCCAACTTACTGAACTCACGGGCATAGTCGAAGCCCTGCCCCATCGGGTCGGACAGCGCCGAGTTCTGATGCAGGATGCGCAGGTTCAGCTGGTTCGGCCACCAATCCCGGTTCGAACGCCCTCCCTGGCTGGTCGGCGCAGGCTTGGCCATCGTGCCGTGCAGATGCGGGAAGGGGCACTTGCCCCCGGTGGACGCGGGATGATTTTCCATATGGGATCAGATGTCGGTGCAGGGTAGCGTCGGGCGGAGGCCGCCCAGCGGGAGTCTCAACAAAGGAGGACCGACGGATTTGTAAAGGCGCCGTGCGGTGAATTGAACGTCCGAGGCGCCGAACGGAGATTCCCGGCCGCGTCCGGTGAGACGTGAACCTAGGCTGGCCCCTCTCCTCGCCCCGGCCCGTACCGGGCCGGGGCGCTGGGTTCGATCGTGCGTCAGAAACGTCCGGTCACGCCCGCGACCACCTTTGCGACGACGATGCGCGTCTGCGTCGGGCGATCCTTGGTGCCGGCATAAGTCTCGGTGATCGGCGAGCGGTTCAGGTTTTCAATGTCGCAGAAGACCGACAGCCGGCGCGAAACGGTGTAGCGGCTCTTCAGGTTCACCTGCAGCTTGGGCTCCTGATAAACCACCAGCGCGGGGTTGGTGGAGTTGGTCACGAGGTAGGTGTCGCGCCAGACCGCATTGAGGCGGAGATTCCAACCGAAGCCCAGGTAGGTCAGCGCCACGTTGCCGGTCTTCGGCACAAAGCCCGCCACCCGGGTGGTGACGGTGGTGCCGCCATAATCCCCCTTGGTGCTGAGCTGGGTGTAGTTGGCGCTGAAGCCGAACCCGCGCCAGAAGCCCGGCAGGAAGGTGAACTGCTGCTGGTAGGCCAGCTCCACGCCGCGATACCGGGCGCTGCCGCCGTTGCGGGCGGTCGTGATGCGGTAGCCCTCATACAGGCCATCGAAGCCGTTGTTGGCCCCCGGGCCCACGAACTGGCTGCTGTCCGTGAACTGGAAGTCCGAGATCTCCTTCAGGAAGGCACTGACCGAGACCATGCCCACCGGCTCAAAGTAATACTCGGCCGTGGCGTCGAAGTTCTGCGAATACTGGGGCTTCAGGGCCGAGTTGCGGATGTTCACGGTCTGCGCGACCTCGTTCACGGTGTCGGCCGGCATCAGTTGCTCGAACGACGGACGGCCGATGCCGGAGGAGTAGCTGAGGCGCGAAATCAGGTTGCGCGAGGGCGCGTACCGGAAATGCACGCCGGGAAAGAGGTCCGTGTACTCCCCTTCCCGCCGGAGCCGGCTCCGTACATTGCCGACGGTAACGGGGCCCTCCGCGTCCGTCTCGGTCTTCTCCATCCGCAGGCCGGCGAGGATCGACAGGCTGTTCAGCCTGGTGTGGCCCATCACGTAGGCGGCGGTGACCGTCTCGGTGATGCTCCGGGCGCCATTGAGGCGGGAGGTCAAGGTGAACGGGGCGTCCTCCACCCACATCCGCGGGTAGAGGGCCTGGTGGCGCGCCACCGCGAAGGGATTGGCCCATGGCGGCTGCCGGTAGCCGGCATTGGAATCACTCCACTTCGGGGTGGTGTCGAGGAACTGACCCAGGCTCTCGTCGCCGGAATTGAGGATGCCATCCGGGCCGGCGAAATTGTACCGGCGCGAGAAGTTCTGCAGCGCGCGGTCCTGCTGGCGGATCACCGCCCCGGCCTTCACGAACGTCGGGGCCGGCAGGTTGAAGGTCTTCTTGACGTTGAACTTCGCCGTCAGGATCTCGTCCTGGCCGTTCCGGTCCGGCTGGGTCACGAGCAGGGTGTTGTAGTTGTTCAGGTCGAACAAATTGGGACCGGCGGTCTGGGCATACTGCGGCCACTTGGGGTTCTGGCGCCGGTCGATGATGAACCCAATGCCGCCCAAGCGGTACGAGATGGTGGCCTTGGGACGGGATTGGAAGCTGCGGCCGTCCGGGCGATAGTCGTAATAGGTCCGGGAATTGGAGAAGCTGGCGCCGTAGTCGATCTCCAGGCCCGGGAACCGGTGGCGGACGGTCGGGACGAACTGGTAGGTGCGCCCGGACTTGTCGTCGGTGCTCAGCGTGATGGAACTGGCCGAGTTCGCATTGGGCAGCACCTCCTGCAGGAAGCTGGTGTATCCGGGACGAAAGTTGGCCACGTTGGCGGAGGTGCCGAGCACCATCGCCCGGGTGTCGTTGGTCTCGTGGAACCAGTTGTAGGCGGTGTTGAGCGAAAGGGTGGTCGTATCGCTCCACTTGTACTCAACCTTGGCCCCGGTCGCGAGGCGGGTGCGGGGCGCGCCGGCGGGGCGGGGCACGGTGATGTTCTGCACGTAATAGGGCTCGGTCAGGACGTTCTGGTAGGTCGCCAGCGCCGCCGTATCGCCGCCGGGCTGGGAGTGATAGGTGCCGGTCAGCGAGATGCCGATCCGCTTGCTCGCGCCCAGCAGGTCCGCGTAGGAGAAGTTCAGTGAAGGGCCGATGTTCTTGATCGGTTCGCGCAGCCAGTTGTCGCTCCGGGTGTAGTATTTCGGCCGCCAGACGCCGCCGATGGAGTAGTTGAAGGAGCGGGGCTGGTTCCGGTCGAAGGCGCTCTTCGAGACGATGTTCACGTTCCCGCCGATCGAGTCCGCGTCCATGTCGGGGGTGGGCGCCTTGGTCACCTCGATCGTCTCGATGTTGTTGAGGGACGCCTGCTCGAACTCGAAGGTCCGGCCGGCGCCGGCGGACTGCGAACTGGCCACGCGGTCGCCGTCCATCGTGACCGCGTTGAGGGCCCCGTCGATGCCGCGGATCTGCACGGAGCGGACGTCGGCGCCCACGTAAACGGCGGTGATGCCGGGCATCTGTTGGAGGAAGTCGCCGATGTTGCCGTCGGCGATGTTGCCGAAGCTGTCCGAGGCGACGACGTTCTTCACGTTCGGGGCCTCGCGCTGGGCGGTGATGGCCGCGGCGCTGCCCTCGCGGTAGCCGGCCACCGTGAAGGCCTCGAGCTGGTAGACCCCGGCGTTGAGCTCGATGTTTTGGATGACGCGGGCGCCCGGGCGCACGTCGACCGTCACCCGCTGTGCCTCGAGGCCGGTGTACCGCACGACCAGGGTGACCGGCCCGGCCGGGAGGGTGAGTTCATAGCGGCCCTGCCGTTCGGTGATGACCGAGCGGCCCGAGCCCTCCACGGAGACCTCGGCGCCGTCGAGGAAGACGGCCGTCGCGGCGTTGCTCACCTGGCCGGTCACGCTGCCCGTGGCCTGGGCGCGGGCCAGATGCGGGACGAGCAGGGCGATCAGGCCGAGCCAGAGGGCGGGACGGGGCGCGGGAAACCAGAGCGGGAGTTTAGGCATGGGTATAGGGG
>JBEDEF010000240.1:0-2801 GCA_041175845.1 Verrucomicrobiota bacterium | reverse complement strand
GATCCGGCCCGTCCGGTCTACACCCAGACCTATGGTGCCACGATCGGGCCCGGCAGCGATTTTAACAATTACTCCGGAAGCAATACACGGCGGATACTGAACGATGATTACACGTTTGAGGACATCACCAACACGCGGGCCGATCTCCAGCACAAGTTCAGCCGCCTGGCGCTTCCGGTTACCTTCAAGACGGGCGCCGATTATCGTCGCCAGTATCGTTGGTATACCGTGTTCGCGCCCAATTGGAATCTCGTGGGCGCGGACGGCGTGGCCGGGCTGAATCCCGCGACGGGTCGGAACGACGACAATATCGGTTCGTTTGTGAACCCAAACTACCGCTACAGCCTATTCAACAACGCGATGATGCAGCGGGACCATCTCGACTACCGCCTCGCCGAAAAGCTGTTTCAGAGCAATCCCGGTTACTGGGTGCCGAGCAGTGCGACGACCCTGGTCCGCGGGGTGGCCCGCCGCATCCGCGAGGACGTAAGGTCCGGCTATGCGCAAGCCACCGTCGCCTTGGGCAAGCTCAATGTGCTCGGGGGGGCGCGCTTCGAGCACACCGAGGTCGAAGGCACAGGCTCCCTTTCCGATCCCCAGGCTGCAACCCAGACCACCGCGACGGTCGCCAGCTCCTACCGCGCATGGTATCCCAGCATTCACCTGAAATATAATCTGTCGTCTGATCTTCTCCTGCGGGCCAGCTATTCCACCAGCGGAGCCCGACCGGCGATCAGCGCCCTAGTGCCGAACACCTCGGTCTCATACAACACGGATGGGCGCGGGCTCGGCCGCGTGACCAGGAACAATCCTGGTTTGAAACCGCAGCGTGCCGGGACCTATGATTTTTCCGCCGAATATTACATCGAGCCCGCGGGCGTCGTTTCGGCCGGTGCTTTCCGCAAAGACATCACCGATTTTCTCTACCGGACCACTTCGATCGTCGGCGCCGGCGGCAACAATGGTTTCGACGGACGGTATGAAGGCTTTGAATTGACCTCCACGGGTAACCTCGGATCCGCGCGGGTGGAGGGGGTCGAACTGAACTACAGCCAGCAACTGCGCTGGCTGCCCAGGCCGTTCGACGGCCTGTCGGTCTTTGCGAATTACACCCGTTTGCGCACGGCAGGCTCCTATGCAGAGGGGGTGGCCGAACTCGCCGATTTTGTGCCTACAACCTATAATATCGGCGGCAGTTTCAGTTACCGGAAATTCGAGGCGCGTGCCACCTATCACTTCAAGAGCGGCTATCTGGATACTTACAACGCCAACCCGGGTTCGCAGAGCCGGGTCACGGACGATCCCACCGTGGATCTCAACCTCCAGTATCGGATGCGGCCGTCGTTCACCTTGTTTGTCGACTTTATCAATGTCTTCAACAAGTCGCCCGACTGGGTCAGCGCCTCTCCGCGACATATCACCATGAGCGAACTTTACGGCGCACGCCTCAATGTCGGCGTGAGCGGACGGTTCTGAGGCGACCTGATGCAAGCCACGTCCAAAGTGTCGTTTCGGACCCGAGCGGGGGCCCTGCCGCTGCTCTGGCTGTTCGGCCTCGGGTGCGTCTTGGCCGCGCCCGCCGGCTGGGCGGCGGCGCGACCCAACGTGTTGTTTATCGCCGCGGACGATTTGCGCATGAACCTCGGTTGCTACGGGGATCCCGTGGCGAAGACGCCTAACCTCGATCGGCTGGCGCGGCGCGGGGTGACGTTCGAGCGCGCGTATTGCCAGCAGGCGCTCTGCAATCCCTCCCGCGCATCCGTCCTCACGGGGCTCCGACCCGATACGCTGCGGGTGTGGAATTTGACGACCCACTTCCGCGAAACCACGCCGCGCGTCGTCACGCTGCCCCAGCACTTCATGCAGCAGGGATATTTCACGCAGAACGTCGGGAAGATTTTTCACAACTACCGCACGGCGATCGAAGGCGACCCCGCCTCGTGGAGCGTGCCGGCGCAACTGCACTTCGCCTCGCACGCGGCCGATGTGGCACAGATTGATGGCGGCGAGGTCCCGCCCAACACCGCCCGCACCAAAGGCGTCGAAGCGCGCGACGTGCCGGACGAGGCGTATTTCGACGGGCGCGTGGCGGTGGCGGCCATCCGGGCGCTGCGGGAATGCCGCGCGCGCGGTCAGCCGTTCTTCCTCGCGGTCGGTTTCTGGAAGCCCCACACACCGTTCAATCCGCCAAAGCGTTACTGGGACATGTATCGGCGGGAGGACATTCCCGCTATTTCCAATCCGACACCGCCCTCGGGTGCACCGGCTGTCGCCATGATGAATGCGAACGACGGCAGGCCGCGGGCCGACGAAGATATTCCCGAGGTCCGGCACGGCTACTATGCCGCGACGAGCTATCTCGACGCCCAAGTGGGCAAGGTGATCGACGAAGCGGAGCGACTGGGTCTGCTGGCGAATACGGTGATCGTGTTTTGGTCCGACCACGGCTTCCACCTCGGCGAGCAGGGCCTGTGGGGCAAGACGTCGAATTTTGAGAACGCCGCGCGGGTTCCGATGATCATCGTGGCTCCGCAGGCCAAGCGCGCGGGCACCAAGGCCCGCGGCCTCGTCGAGTTGCTCGATCTCTACCCGACGCTGGTCGACTTGTGCGGTCTGCCGCCGGTGGCCGGCTTGGAGGGCGTGAGCTTGCGAACCGTGCTGGAGGACCCCGCGGGGGCGGTGAAGCCGGCTGCGTATACGCAGGCGCCGCGTCCGCCCCGAAACCAAGGCGGCCAAAGCGACACGAGGGGCTACTCGCTGCGGACTCAACGCTACCGCTACCCCGAGTGGCGCGCCGGGAA
>JBEDEF010000239.1:0-9442 GCA_041175845.1 Verrucomicrobiota bacterium | reverse complement strand
CCTCGGACTGATCGTCTCGGGCGGCAACACCCTCCTGTTCGTGCTCGATGAAGCCCGGCGCATCACCGTCCTTGCCCGCACCCTGGACGACGCCGCCGGCGAGGCGTTGGACAAGGGGGCGAAGCTCCTCGGGCTCGGTTATCCGGGCGGCCCCGAGGTCGAGCGGCGGGCACGGGAAGGGCGTGCGGACGCCTTCGCGTTTCCGCGTGGTGGCGGGCGGGGCGATGAGTTGGATTTCAGTTTCTCGGGCTTGAAGACCAGCCTCCGGTACCAGTTGGAACGGATGACCGTGGCCGAGGTGGAGGCGAGGCGGGCGGATCTGTGTGCGAGCTATCAGGCCGCAGTGGTCGACGCCTTGTCGGCACGGGTGCGGCGGGTGCTGGTCCGGGAGGGTGGTGGACTGCGTAGCCTCGGTTTGTCGGGCGGCGTGGCGAACAACCGGCGCTTGCGCGCGGCTCTCGAGGCGGAGGCGCGGCGCGCGGGCCTCCCGTTTCTCGCCGCGGAGCCGCGCCACACCGGGGATAATGCGGGGATGATCGCCTTCGCGGCTGCCTTTGATCCGGCCGGGCTTGTGGCGGGCGATTCCTGTCGACTTCGGATCGAGCCCGACGCGCCGCTCGCGGCCTGAACACCGCCGGGCCTTTGGGCTGGCTATGACCGGGGCTGGCAGACGAGCGTCTCGCTTCGCGATGCGCCCCCATCTCCTCCGTTGCCCGCTGGTCGCCCTCTTTCTGCCTTTGGTCGCCGCCGTGGCGGCCGAGTGGCCGCTCGACGAACGGGCCCCTCGGCCTGAAGAGTGGGGTTATCGGCCGGCGGATGGCGCGCGCTTGGCGTTGAACCCGCCGAGCTTCACGTGGATTGCGCCGCCGAATGCGGTCACCTATGACGTCCAATGGTCGTTCGATCCCGCGTTTCCGGCTGCCGGCACGACGACGGCGGCTGGCGTGGTCTGGCCCACCTACACCCATGACACGGCCCTCGCCCCTGGCACTTACCACTGGCGCTACCGGGCGAGAGATGCGCAGGGCGAAGCCTCCGGGTGGAGTCGCGTCCGGCGGGTCGAGGTGCCCGCGGCGGCGGCGGTGCTGCCGTTGCCAGGACGCGCTGAGCAGCGGGCGCGGGTGCCCGTGGGGCATCCCCGCCTGTTTTTGCGACCGGAGGACTTGCCCCGCTTGCGGGAGCTCGCCCGCGGGCCGGAAGCGCCGGCGCTGGCTGAGTTGCGCGCCGCGGCCGAACGTTACCTGGCGGCTGGGCCCACGCCGGAGCCGCCGCACAAGGGTTCGGCGCGGGACAAGACCAACGCCGAGCTGATTAAATATTGGTGGCCGAATCGCGTCCAAGTGGAGCAGGCCTGCACGGAGGCGGAAACCTTGGCGTTTGTTTACCTGCTCACCGGGGAAATCCGGTATGGGGAAGGGGCGCGGCGTTGGCTGTTACACCTCGCGGCGTGGGACCCGCAGGGTACGACCAACTTCACCCTGAATTGCGAAGCGGGGAAGCCCCTGTTGCACCGGCCGGCCCGGGCCTACGACTGGGCGTGGGACGTCTTCACCCCGGAGGAGCGCAAGCGCATCCACGCGATGATGCGGACGCGCGTGCTCGAGGCGTGGAACAGCGGAGAAGTCGCCCGTGGGGTCGGCCACCTGCAACGCCCCTATGGGAGCCACGCGAATCGGGTCTGGCATAAGCTGGCCGAGGCGGGGATCGCGTTCCTCGACGAGATCCCCGAGGCGCCCCAGTGGCTCGACGACTACGCGCTGAACAAGTTCTTCGCCTGCTACCCCGTGTGGTCGGATGACGATGGCGGTTGGCACGAGGGCGTGAGCTATTGGTCCAGTTACCAGAGCAAGGCAGCGGGCTGGTTGCAGGTGGCGCAGGCTGCGCTGGCGATCGATGGGCTGCGCAAGCCATTTTTCGCGCAGGTGGGCGACTACCCGCTGTACCTGGCCCCTCCTCATTCGCCCAATGCGGGCTTCGGGGACCTGTCCTTCCGGCCCCTCGACGCGCCGGCGTTTCTCGAGTACCATCTCCGGGCGCGATCGGCCAGCGGGGACGGGGGCAATGCCGCGGCTTGGGCGTGGTGGGCCCGCGAGAAGCGCCAACCGGCCAACGGCGGGATCACCGGCCTCCTCTACCGCGCTAACCTGCCCGCCCCTGCGGCCCCGCGGCCGCCGGTCGACCTGCCCGTCTCGAAAGTCTTCCGCGGGATCGGCGTCGCCAGCCTGCACACGACCCTGCTCGATAGCCGGGACGACGTGCACTTCGCCCTCAAGGCGAGTCCCTTCGGCTCCCAAAGCCACGGTCATAATCCCCAGAATTCCTTTTTTCTGAACGCTTACGGGGAGGCGCTGCTCGTGGCCAACGGCTACCGCGACCTGCACGGCAGCGCCTTTCACACCGGCCATGTGCACCAGACTCGGGCGCACAATGCGGTGCTCGTCGACGGCGAGGGCCAGATACCGCACTCGGCTCGCGCCACCGGCGCGATCGTCCGTGCGGACTTCGGCCCGGGCCGCGACATCCTCGCTGGCGACGCCACCCTGGCGTACGGCGGCCGCCTCCGGAAAGCATGGCGCCACGTGGTGTTCGTGAAGGGACCCCAGCCCTTTGTGGTTTATTATGACGAACTCGTGGCCCCCGCGCCGGTGACCTTTCAGTTCCTCCTGCACGCGCCCCAGCCCTTTGCCGTGGATGCCGCGGCGGCAGTAGCGCGTGTCGCGCAACCGCGGGCGGCGCTCGGCCTACGTTACCTCTCGCCACTGCCGCTCGGGTTCCGGCAGACGGATGGCTTTACGCCTCCGCCGACGCGGGAGTTTCCCAACTTGTGGCACCTCGAGGCCGCGACCACCGAGCGGCGGGCGGAGCTCGGGATGGTAACGGTGCTCGTGCCGGAGCGGGTGGACCGACCAGTGGTCTGGTCCGCCAAGCGCGAGGATCACAGCGCGGGCGTGCGGGTAGAAATTACAGTGGCGGGCCGGCGGCACGTACTCGAGTTCCCGGCGCCGGGCAGCGAGCGCCTAGTCACCGTCACGCCGGAAACGTAGCCCCGCGGGGCCCTTTTCCCTTTTCCCCCGCGAGTAGGCTGCGCATCGTGGCGTCCCGCCATGAAACCCCTGCGCCTGCTGCTGCTCCTGTACACCCTCGCCGTCGTTTCCCACGGTACCGAGCGCCCGAATGTCGTGCTCATTTTGCTGGATGACCTCGGCTACGGGGATGTCTCCGCGAATCATCCCGAGGGCCGCATCCGTACGCCGCAGATGGATCGGATTGCGCGCGAGGGAGTACGGTTCACCGATGCCCACACGCCGTCTGCGGTCTGCACGCCGACTCGTTACGGTCTGCTCACCGGCCGTTACAACTGGCGCACGCGCCTGCAGCAGGGCGTCCTCGGCGGCCTCTCTCCCCGTCTGATCGAGCCAGGGCGTGAAACGCTAGCGTCACTCCTCCGCCGCGCGGGCTACCGCACGACTGCGGTCGGCAAGTGGCACCTTGGGATGGACTGGGCGAAGCTCCCGGGCAAGGAGGTCAACCCCCTCGGCATCGAGTCCGCGGCGCAAGCGTGGAGCGTGGACTACGCGCGGCCGATCGCCAACGGTCCGCTGAGCGTGGGTTTCGATCGTTTCTTTGGTATCGCGGCGTCGCTCGATATGGTGCCTTACACGTTTATCGAAAATGACCGCGTGACTGTGCTGCCGACATTGGAGCGCACTTGGCCGCTGCATCCAGGTCATCCCGGCGAGTGCCGCACGGGTCCAGCTGCGCCTGGCTTCGAGGTCGAGCAAGTGTTGCCGGAGTTCACCCGCCAAGCGGTGGCGACGATCGAGGCCGGCGCTGCCGCGGGACAGCCATTCTTTCTCTACCTCCCGTTGGCTTCACCGCACACCCCAATCGCGCCCAACCCGCCATGGAAGGGGCGGAGTGGGCTCAACCTCTACGCGGACTTTGTGCTGGAGACCGACGATGCCATTGGCGGGGTGCTTGCCGCCCTCGATCGGACCGGCACGGCGGCGAACACCCTCTTGATCGTCACGAGTGACAACGGCTGTTCACCGCAGGCGCGAATCGAGGAGCTGGCCGCCCAGGGTCACGCGGTCAACGGGCCGCTGCGGGGTCACAAGGCGGACCTCTTTGACGGCGGGCACCGGGTGCCGTTCCTTGTGCGCTGGCCGGCGCGGGTGCGTCCGGCGGTGAGCGACCAGTTGATTTGCCTTACGGATGTCGTCGCTACCTGCGCGGAAATCCTCGGCGTGCGGCTCCCGGACGAGGTGGGCGAGGATAGTTTCAGCTTCCTACCGGTCCTCGAGGGTCGCGGCGCTTCGGCGCGGGAATCCGTGGTGCACCACTCGATCAGCGGAGCCTTCGCGATCCGGCGCGGACCGTGGAAACTGGCTCTGAGTCCCGGCAGCGGCGGCTGGTCGGCGCCGCGCGACCCGGAGGCGCGACAGCAAGGTCTGCCGGAGACGCAATTATACCGGATCGGGGCAGGAGACTTGGCCGAGCGCGAAAACGTGGCTGCGCGCCACCCTGAGATCGTAGCTGAGTTGGAGCAGACCCTGCAGCGGCTGGTGGAACAGGGTCGAAGCACTCCAGGGCGGGTGCAGCCCAACGCGGTGCCGGTGGTTCTCCGGAAGCCGGTCCCGGCCCCGACGGCGAAGGCGAAGCGCAAGTCTTGAGGCAGTTCGCGCGCGGGTGTCCGGTGGGCGCGACTTAGGCCGGAGGCGGCGGCGTGGTGCGCACGTGCAGGCAGCAGGAGTGATAGCGCGCGAGGTATTCGAGTTCCGCGTCGCTCAGGCGATGAATCCAGCGGCGGCGGAAGTCCTCACCCTCCGGTCGTAGCCCAAAAAGCGGACAAAACGGCGGGTTGCCGTGATCCACCGGGCATTCGCGGGTGAGCTCGAAGACCTGACGCTCCAACCAGCCTCGGCGGTCGTACTCGGGGAAGGAGTTCAGCGGAGGGTTCATAGCCGGAAGCGACGAGGGCCAGTCGACCCGGGCGCGTCGAAAGCTACCATACTCCGGCCACCGCCGCCACGTCTGCGCCGGGAATCCGGGGGGCAGTTTTCCGACTGCGTTGGCCCGACAATCCACTCGCCAGCGCCCGGCCGGAGGCTTTCCCTCCGGCAAGTCGTCCTATGTCGCGCCCGCACGCCTCCTTTTCCTCCTGCCACCTGGCGCGGAGCGCGGTCTACCGGGTGCTCCCGGCGTGGCTGCTGGGGCTATTTCTCGCGTGGCCCGCGGGGGCGGCGGAAACGACCCTGACCTTCGCCGGGGTAGCGCTGGACGCCGAGACCGCCCGGGCCGATGAGCGTTTGCGGGAATACCTGCGAGCGCGCGATGGTCTCCGTTTCGAGCCGCGCGATCTGGATCACGGTGCCGCGGTGGATCTCCTCGTCGCGTGGGATGTTCGACGGCAGGGCCCGCTGCTGGCGCGCGTCACCCCCTTCGTCTACCTCGCCGCGGAGATGCTCGGAGCAAATCTTGACGTGTTGGCCACGGCCGTGAGCCCGCGGATGCCGGACACCACGCGGCTGAGCCATTTGGTTGTGCGTCGCGGGGCGGGCGGGCCGACCGCGGAGCCGGAGGAGGTCTTGCGTTGGCTGCGGGAACGCACCGAACCGGCGCGGTTCGTTTATCCTCACAAGTTTAGTACTGCAGGTTATGTGCTTCCGGCGGCGTTTTTCCGGCGCGCCGGGGTTTTTACGGGTCCGGGACCCAACGGGCCGGAGGAGCGGCATACCTTCATTCGGGCGGAGCAGCCGCCGGGGGGGCGCGGCGCGGCCGAACTGGTGGGCCTCGTGCGCGAG
The DNA here is from genome assembly GCA_041175845.1 of Verrucomicrobiota bacterium. GTDB lineage: Bacteria > Verrucomicrobiota > Verrucomicrobiia > Opitutales > Opitutaceae > ER46. The sequence continues at coordinate 3,638 of JBEDEF010000239.1, read as the reverse complement.
GGCCGGGCGGACCTCGCGGCGGTATGGGACGGCGTGCGGGCCCGATACGTGGACGATGCGGAGCTGCGTTTCATCCCGCTCCCGTTCTCGGCGCCCAACGACCTGTTGGTGCTCGCCTCTGGGGCGGACCGAAGCCTCCGGGATCGGTTAATCGCTGGGGTGCGTGCCATGCGGCGCGGGGAAATTGGCGTGGGCGACACGCTGCACTGGCAGGACTTCAACGCGGCGCCCGAGGCGCGGCGGGCGCTGGCCACGCTCCGGCGGCAAACGCGCGGTGGACCTCCGCCGGTACCGATCAAGATCCGCGGTCCGGCCGGCGGCGATGCGCCGCCGGATGCGGCGCTACTGGAGGCGGCGCGGCAGGCCGTGCTGCTCTCCGGCACCGAATTCACCCTCTACGACGAAGACTTCCATAAGCATTTTGACGTCCTCTGGACCCTGCGTCGTGCGCACGACCACGCGGTGGTGCTTACCAGCGAGTACCCCGACTTCGGCCTGCCGCCGCAGGAATTCCACTTGAGTTACCGGCGCGACGAGGCCGCGAGCCTCGTCGCCCGGCTCGAGGATTGCCTCTCGAATCGGATGCACCGCCTGCGCGAGGTGTGGAGTTTCGATGACCGCACGCCGACCATTCTGCGCGACGTGCGCTTCGCTTTGCCGCCGGGGACCCAGTTGCCGGCGATGCGGGTGGTGTGGAACGATCCCGCGAACAACGATCGCGCGGTGGGCTCGCCTTTCCGCACCGAGGTGGCCGCGGGCGACTTCCACGCCTTTCGCCTGAAGTCCGAAGGTTTTCCCCGGCGAGGTGACGGCGCGCGCCTGGATCTCGATCCGCTGGGCCGTACCTCCTACCGGGTCGCGCTGGTCCGGCCGGTGCCGGATACTTTCCTGTTCCGTTTGGGAACTTCGGCGGTGCTCGTGCTGGCGGTACTGGCGGCCGTGCTGGCGTTGTGGACCCTCGTGCGGCGTCCGAGTGGGGTGCCGCGGCGATGAGGGGGCCGCGCGAGCTCCTACGAACACGGTGGGGGCTGCTACTGCTCCCGCTGGTGGCCGCGGTGGCGGCGCTCGCCCAGGCACAGGCGGAAGCGGCGCGGTGGAATCCCGCGAATTACGCGCTGGGCCACCGGGTGGCGCAGGCCCTGCAAGAACTGGAGGGCGGGTTCGATTTCAGTGGAGCGGACGCGGTTCCCGGCTGGGGGGTGGCCGCGCTCACAATCGCTTACTATCTATTGCAACCTGCGCTGCTCGTCGGGGCCCTGGTGATTTGGTTCCAGGCGCCGTCGGTGCGACCGCTGCGGCTTTTCACCGGTTCGCTCGCGGCGGCCTACGCACTCGCGCTCCCGTTTCACCTCGTGCTCCCGGTCCCGGAGCGCTGGGCCTTCCCTGGCTCGGGTGCGATGCTCCTTTCGGATCGCTGGGGCGAGGGATGGATTCGCGCGGCGCGTCTCTGGAGCAGTCCTGACGACGGCTTTCCCAGCCTGCACGCCGCCTTGGCCGCGGTGGTGGTGATTGTCGCCTACGCCGTGCGGGCGCGGTGGCGTCACGTGGTGCTTTGCCTTGGGCTGCTGGCCGGATCCTCCTCATTTTTTCTAGGCCTCACTTGGCTGCCCGGACTCGCGATGGGCGTGGCGGTGGCGGGCCTCGCCTTCGCCCTTGCTGTGCGTTGGAGCCGCGCGTGGTACCCCGAGGAGTGGCCGGTGCCCCGGGCCGTGGTCTCGGTGGGCGATCCCCCTCCCAGCGGGCCGGGTCCACGTTGGACCGATACCGCCTTTCCTTTCCTGCGACCCGGGCGGCAGCGCCGGGTCTTCATCAGCTATCGCCGCGACGGTGCCTCCGACCTCGCGCGGGTCGTCCGGATGGAACTCGAGCGCCGCGGTTATCCGTGCTTTCTCGATGTGGATGACGTCGGCGCCGGCCGATTCGATGCGCGCCTACTGCGGGAGATCGAGGCCGCGCCCAACTTCGTGCTCGTTCTCGCCGCGGGCTCCCTCGACCGGTGCCGGGAACCGGACGACTGGCTGCGGCGCGAGATCGCCCACGCGGTCCGGTATAGACGTCGCATTGTGCCACTGGTGGCGGAGGGTTTCCAGTTTCCCCCGGACGCGAATTTTCCCCCGGAGGTGGCTCGGCTGGCCGGCCTCAATGCCGTCGTTTACTCGCATGCGTATTTCGGAGCATCCTTCGACCGCCTCGAGGAGTTTTTGCGCGCGCCGCCGCCGGGGGCGGCCTGAATCGTGGTCTGCGCGGCGCGGGTTAGCTGGATGATGGGGAGAATTCCGCCCGGGCGGCCGCGAGGCCTCGCTCGTAGGCACCGATGAGGCGGTCCCACTTGGCGTCGACTTCCGGATCGATACCCTGGCGCGCCGGATCCGCCTCGAACCAGCGGAGCGTGCGGGCGATCCCCTCGCGGAATGGCACGCGCGGTGCGTAATCGGGGACGAGCCGGCGGAGCTTGGTCAGATCGAAGAGCGCGGGGTTGGCCTTGTCGCCCAGCAGGGTCCCCGTGTACTCGGGCAGGCACGCGGTGATGAAGTCCGAGGGAATGTGCACGAGGCGGGGACGCTCGACGCCGGCCGCGGCGGCAGTGAGGGCGTAGAGCTCGTTCCACGTGGGGGCCTCCTCCGAGGTGATGTGGAACGACTCGCCGCGGGCGCCCGGGTGGCCGAGCAGGCCCAGCAGCCCCTGGGCGAAGTCCGAATTATGCGTGATGGTCCAGGGCGTGAGGCCGTCGCCGGGCACGATCAGTCCCTTGCCCGCGCGGAGCCGCGCGATGTTGGTGAAGCTCTTGGTCCAGCAGTTGAGGGCCAGCGGGAAGACCGTGTCCCCGTAGGTGAGGGAAGGCCGGACGATGGTGTACGGGAATCCCTCCTCGCGCCCCGCGCGGGTGAGGCGGGCCTCGGCGGCGATCTTGAGCCGGGAGTATTCCCAGAACGGGTTCTCGAGCGGCGTGTCCTCGGTGATGACGGCCCGGGCCGGTGGCTTCCGATAGGCGCTGGCGGTGCTGATGAACACGTACTGCGCGGTGCGCCCGCGGAACAGGGCGAGGCGGCCCTCGATCGCCGCGGCGTCATACGCGAGGAAGTCGACCACGGCGTCCCAGCGCTGGCCGGTGAGCGCCGCAGCGGCCGCGCGGGAATCCCCGATGTCGGCCGTGAGCGCGCGGGCGCCCGGGGGCAGGCCGCGGCCGGAGCGCGTGAGGAGCGTGACGTCGTGGCCGCGCTCGAGGGCGAGCTGGGTGCAGGCGGTGCTGATGACGCCGGTGCCGCCGAGGAGGAGGATTTTCATGGGGCGAGGAGGGGTTCCAGGTGGGGCCAGACGGTCGCGGCCATCACGGCGTGGCCGGCCGCGTTGGGGTGGATACGATCCCCCAGGTTCAGCGTGGGGTCGCCGCCGACGCCGGCGAGCAGGAACGGCACCAGGGCCGCGCCGGTGGCGGCCGCGACGTCGGGGAACACGCGGGCGAACGCGGCGGTGTGGGCCGCGCCGAGCTCGGGCGGGAGTTGCATCCCGGCCAGCAGGATTCGCACCGAGGGATGGCGGGCGCGGGCACGCTCGATGATGCCCCGGAGGTTGGCGGCGGTCACGGCGGGGTCGACGCCCCGCAGGCCGTCGTTCGCCCCGAGCGCGACCACCAGCAC
>JBEDEF010000238.1:0-7518 GCA_041175845.1 Verrucomicrobiota bacterium | reverse complement strand
GGCGAGGAGAGCGCGGAGGACGTCCGGTTGCAGCGCGGGCTGCTTGGCGGAGTTATCGTGCGAACAGTCGACGAGGATCGAACGCGGGAGCTTGGCCTGGGCGAGGAGTTCCTCGGTGCGGCGGATGTGCTCCGGACTGTAATTGGGCCCGGCGGCGCCGCCGCGGAGGACGACGTGGCAGTCGGGGTTGCCGCGGGTGGCGACGGCGGCGGCCGCGCCCTCGAGGTTGATCCCGAGGAAGGTCTGTGCCTGCGCGGCGGCCTTGATCGCGTTGACCGCGGCGGTGAGGGAGCCGTCCGTACCATTCTTGAAGCCGAGGGGCATCGAGAGGCCGGAGGCCATCTGGCGGTGTGTCTGGGACTCAGTGGTGCGCGCGCCGATGGCGCCCCAGCAAACGAGGTCGGCGACGTACTGGGGCGTGATTGGATCGAGGAACTCGGTGGCGGTGGCGAGCCCGAGGTCGAGCACGTCCTGGAGGAACCGGCGTCCGAGGCGGAGCCCGGCGGCGATGTCGTGCGTGCCGTCGAGGTGCGGATCCATGATCAGCCCCTTCCAGCCGACGGTGGTGCGGGGTTTTTCGAAATAGACGCGCATCACCACGAGGATGCGATCGGAGACCTCCCGCGAGAGCGCAGCGAGGCGGCGGGCGTAATCGCGACCGGCGTCGAGGTCGTGGATCGAGCACGGGCCGACGATGAGGAGCAGGCGGCGGTCGTCGGTGAAGATGAGGCGCTGGATCTCGCGGCGGGCGTGGGTGACGAACTCGGCCTGCGCCTCGGTCTTGGGCAGCTCCGCGAGGAGGTCCGCCGGGCGCGGAAGCGCGCGGGTCTCGATCACGTTGAGGTCCGATGTCTTCTGCATGAAAGGGCGAGCTTGGTCCTGCCGGGAGGCGGCGCGCAAGCCTTGGCGCACCGGCGAGCGGGGGCATTTTGGGAGTCGCCTTGCGCCGGCGGTTCGGGAGGGTGGGAGAGCGTTTACTGCCGATGTCCCTTCCTCCCGTCCTGTTCGAAGACGAGTCCCTAGTGGTGTTCGACAAGCCTTCCGGGCTGCTGGTCGCGCCGGACCGTTGGGACAAGGGCCGCGCGCACCTGATGGGTCTGGTGCACGGACATCCGGCGTACGGCCGGGGGGTGGCCAATGTGCACCGGCTGGATGCGGACACGAGCGGAGTGCTGCTGTGCGCCAAGACCAAGGGGGCTTTGGACTACCTCTCCGGGCAGTTTCAGTCGAAGACGGTGGCCAAGTTGTACCACGCGATGGTGGTGGTGCTGGCGCCCGGGCAGGAGATGAAGGTGGTGGCGCCGGTGCGCGATGCGGCCGGGATGCTGCCGGAGGCGTTCGCGATTGAACTCTCGCTGGGGCCAGATGAACGCCAGCCGGGCCGGATGCGGGTGTTCCGCGGGCGCGGCGGGAAGGAGTGTCGGACGGAGTTCGCGACGTTGGAGCGTTTCGCGAGTGGGCGGAGCCCGGGGCGGGGTGAGGTGCAACCGGCCGCGGGCTATGCGTTTCTGGCCTGCCGGCCCCTTACCGGCCGCACTCACCAGCTGCGGGTCCACCTGGCTGCTGCGGGCGCGCCGATCCTCGGGGACGTCTTCTATGGCCACCCGGGCGTGGAGTTGCGGCTTTCGGGGTTGAAGCGGGCCTATAAGGGCCGGGAGGAAGAAAAGCCACTTCTCGACCGCCTGGCCTTGCACGCGAGCGAGCTGACCTTCGCCCATCCGATCACCCGGGAGCCTTGCACCGTGCGCGCTCCGCTACCGCGGCCGTTCGAGGTGGCGCTGAAGTACCTGCGCAAGTTTGCCGCGGTGGCACCGGGGCGGACGCCGGATTCGGCGACCGTGGCGCTGGCGGAACCGGTGATTTGAGCATCGCCAAGCGCCGGCGGGTGCGCCTTTTTTCGCCCAATCCCTTCCCCCATGCATCAGACTTCCCCGCTGACTCGTCGTGAAGCCCTGCGTTCGGCCGCCTTGGGCGTGCTGAGCCTCCCCCTGGCCGCCACCGGCCTCCGCGCGGCGGAAAAAAAGGAGAAGAAGGAAAAGCAGCCGGCCGCGGCGCCCGCCCTGCCGGCCTATACCACGTTCCCGGGCGGTCGGGAGAATGGCCTGCGCCTCGGCATTGCTTCATACTCCCTGCGCAACCTGCCCCTCGACGAGGCGATCGCGGTCGTCAAAGTGATGCGCATTTCAAACATTGCTCTCTTCCGGCTGCATTGTAATTGGGAGGCCGCCCCAGTGGAGGAATGCCGGGCGGTAGGGGCCAAGTTGCAGGCGGCCGGACTTGCTCTAACCGGCTCCGGGGTAGTGAACTTACCCAATGATGAGGCCAAGTGTCGGCGGGCGTTTGAAAACGTGAAGGCGGCGGGGATGGCCACGATGGTATGCAAGCCAGACCTTGCTGCGCTGCCGCTGGTCGCTAAGCTGGCGAAGGAATTCGACCAGAAATTGGCGATCCACAATCACGGTCCGGAGGACAAGGTGTATCCGACCCCGGCGGTGGCGTTCGAGGCGGTGAAGGGGTTAGATTCCCGGGTGGGCCTGTGCATCGACGTCGGCCATACGGTGCGCGGCGGCGAGGACGCGGTGGCGGCGATCCGCAAGTATGCCTCGCGCGTGTACGATGTACATCTGAAGGATTCCGTGGCGGTGCCGGGGGCGATGCGGGATATTCCGATCGAGGTAGGGGCGGGCCGGCTGGACATTCGCGGCACGCTGCGGGCGCTGCTCGACATCAAGTACGATGGGGTCGTCTCGTTTGAGTACGAGAAGGTGGCCGGCAACCCGGTGACGGGCCTCGCGGAGTCGATCGGCTACGTGCGCGGCGTGCTGGCGGCGTGGGCCGGCCGTTAGGCGGAAGGCGGCTGCAGCTCGAGTCACTGGCTTGCCGAAGGGGTTTTTCTCCGGCGAGTTAGGGCGGCTTATAAGCTAGCGGGTGGGGGCGGGCGCCTTTACTTCGGGACGGTAGGCGCCGAGGTTGGCGGGGCGTCGTTTTCTCCCCTTGGTACTTTTCCGCGATGAACCTTGTTCGTCTCCTCTTCAGCTCCTCGATCGGCCGGAAGATCTTGATGGCCGTCACCGGGCTGGTGCTGGTCGGCTTCGTGGTCGGCCATCTAATCGGCAACCTGCAGATTTTCGCGCATCCTGATCAGATCAACGGGTATGCAGCCTATCTGCACTCCTTAGGGCCGGTGCTCTGGGTGGTGCGCGTTGGGTTGCTGGTGTGCGTGGGGATTCACGTTTGGGCGGCGGTGGGGCTGGCCTTGGAGAACAAGGCGGCGCGTGGGCCGGAGGGCTACGGCGTCTCGCGGTGGATTCAAGCGGCGATGGCGTCCCGGTACATGAAGCACTCCGGCCTAGTGGTGCTGGCCTTCCTGATTTACCACTTGGCGCATTTCACCGTCGGGGCGGTGGCGGGAGCGGGTGAATTCAAGGCGGCGACGTCCTATGCGATGAGTGGCGAGTTCCGCCTGCTGGGCTTTCCGGTGGTGGCGAAGGGCCAAGCGGTGCAGGACGTCTACAGCATGGTGTTCTTGGGTTTCCGCCAGCCGTTGGTGGCATTGTTCTACATCATCGCGGTGGCGCTGCTGAGCCTGCACCTGTTGCACGGGGTCGAGGCGATGACCCAGACCCTAGGTCTGCGCAACCATCGCTGGGCCGGTGGGCTGCGGCGCTGCGTGGCGCTGTTCAGTCTCGCCTACTTGGCCGGTAACGTCGCCATCCCCGGGGCGATCCTCACTGGGTTGGTCCAGCCGGCCGCGGGCACCGTGGCCGCGCAACGAATCGCCGCCTCTCCCGCTTCGCAACGCTGACTTTCCCGCCATGGCCAATCTCGATTCCAAGATCCCCCCCGGCCCGCTGGCCGACAAGTGGCGCAAGCACAAGGCGGACATCAAGCTCGTCAACCCCGCCAACAAGCGGAAGTACGAGGTGATTGTCGTGGGCGCCGGCCTCGCTGGCTCCTCGGCGGCATCCTCACTGGCCGACATGGGCTACAAGGTGAAATGCATCGTGTTTCACGATAGCCCGCGGCGCGCGCACTCGATCGCCGCGCAGGGCGGCATCAATGCCGCGAAGAATTACCAGAACGACGGCGACAGCGTTCACCGGCTTTTTTACGATACGATCAAGGGTGGCGACTATCGGGCCCGGGAGGCGAACGTGCACCGGCTGGCCGAGGTGTCGGTCAACATCATCGATCAGTGCGTCGCGCAGGGCGTGCCTTTCGCCCGCGAATACGGCGGCCTGCTCGCCAACCGCTCCTTCGGTGGCGCCCAGGTATCCCGCACCTTCTACGCCCGCGGCCAGACCGGCCAGCAGTTGTTGCTCGGCGCCTATTCCGCGCTCTCGCGTACGGTGGGCCAAGGCTTGGTGGAGCTGGTCACCCAGCACGAAATGGTGGATTTGGTGGTCGTTGACGGCCACGCGAAGGGGGTCATCACGCGCGATTTGGTGACGGGCAAGCTGCACCGGCATGCGGCGGATGCGGTCATTTTGGCCACCGGCGGTTACGGCAACGTGTTCAACCTGTCGACCTACGCGCGGGGATCGAACACGACGGCGATCTGGCGGGCCTACAAGCGCGGGGCCTGCTTCGGCAATCCGTGCTACACGCAGATCCATCCGACCTGCATCCCGGTGTCGGGCGACTATCAGTCGAAGCTCACGCTGATGTCGGAGTCGCTGCGCAACGACGGGCGCATCTGGGTACCGAAGCGCCAGGAGGATTGCGGCAAGGATCCGAACACGATCCCGGACGAGGATCGGGACTACTTTCTGGAGCGCATTTACCCGAGCTTCGGCAATCTGGCGCCGCGCGACGTCTCCTCACGGGCGGCGAAGCGCATGTGCGACGAGGGCCGGGGCGTCGGCGAGACGGGGCTCGGCGTGTACCTGGACTTCTCCCACGCGATCAAGCGGCTGGGCGAGGCCGGCGTGCGCGAGCGCTACGGCAACCTGTTCGACATCTACCACGAGATCACCAACGAGAACGCCTATCGGACGCCGATGCGGATTTATCCGGCGGTCCACTACACGATGGGTGGGCTGTGGGTGGACTATAACCTGATGTCCAATGTGCCGGGATTGTTCGTGCTGGGGGAGGCCAACTTCTCCGATCACGGCGCCAACCGCCTGGGCGCCTCCGCCCTGATGCAGGGCCTGGCGGACGGTTATTTCGTCATTCCGTACACCATCGGCGACTATTTGGCCGGCCAGAAGCCCGGTTCGCGGCCTTCCACCGATGCCCCGTCATTCCGCCAGGCGGAGGAGAATGTGGCGGCGCAGGTCGGCCGCCTGCTGGGGGCGAAGGGCAAGGAGCCGGTCAACCAGTTCCATCGCCGTCTCGGCAAGATCATGTGGGATCACTGCGGGATGGCCCGCACCCGGGCGGGGCTGGAGCAGGCGATTCAGGAGATCGGAGCCCTGCGCGAGGAGTTCTGGCGCAACGTGAGCGTGCCCGGTTCCGCGGAGTCCCTGAATCAGGCGCTGGAGCGAGCGGGCCGCGTGGCCGACTTCATCGAGCTGGGCGAGCTGATGTGCCGCGATGCGCTGACGCGCGAGGAGAGCTGCGGCGGTCACTTCCGGGAGGAACACCAGTATCCCGACGGCGAGTGCAAGCGCGACGACACCAACTTCGCCCACGTGGCGGCGTGGGAGTACCAAGGCGAGGGCAAGGTTCCGCTCCGCAACGTTGAGCCGCTCAATTACGAAGCGGTGAAGATGGGCGTCCGTTCCTACAAATAAGGGGTCGTTCGACGGTCGGGCCGCGAAAATCGTCAATCATCAATCTTCAATCGTCCTTCCCCATGGTTGCTTCCACCAGCTCCAAGCTCATCTCGGTCACCCTCCGCGTCTGGCGGCAGGATGGTCCCGCCGCCCCGGGTCGGTTCGTGGAGTACAAGGCCGCGAACCTGAATCCCAACATGTCCCTGCTGGAGATGCTCGACGTCGTGAACGACGATTTGGAGCGGCGGGGCGAAAGTCCGATCGCCTTCGCGCACGACTGTCGGGAGGGCATCTGCGGTACTTGTTCGCTGATGATCGACGGCAAGCCGCATGGCCCGCACCGGGGCGTCGCCAGCTGCCAGACCTACATGCGGAGCTTCGAGGACGGCGCGGTGATCACGCTGGAGCCGTTCCGCGCGAAGCCGTTCCCGGTTCAGAAGGACCTGATCTGCGATCGTTCGGCCTTCGATCGCATCCAGCAGGCGGGCGGGTTCATCACGGCGCGGGCGGGTTCCGCCTGCGACGCCAATGCGATTCCGGTGCCCAAGGGGCAGGCGGACCTGGCGATGGACGCGGCCCAGTGCATCGGCTGCGGCGCCTGTGTGGCGGCCTGCAAGAACTCGAGCGCGATGCTGTTCGTGGCCGCGAAGGTGAGCCATTTGGGGCTGCTCCCGCAGGGCCAGGCGGAGCGCGATCGGCGCGTGCTGGGGATGGTGCAGACGATGGACGAGGCCGGCTTCGGCAACTGCAGCAATCAGTACGAGTGCAGCGCGGCGTGCCCGAAGCTCATCTCACACGACTTCATTGCGCGGATGAATCGGGATTTCCTGGCGGCGTCGGTCCGGTCCGCCTTTTGCGCGGAGTCGCAGGCGGCCGGCGGCGGGGCCTGAGCGGGGCAAGGATCCGCGGCAACTGCCGCGGCCACAAGGCGGCGGCTGGTGTCCCCGCCGGTTCCGTTGTGGCCGCGGCTGCAGCCGCGGAGGTTTGGCGGAGCTCTTCCCTTCAGGGAAGGTTATGGCGCGTGTCCAATGAGTGGCGGCCGGAATCCGCGGCAACGGCCGCGGCTCCCGCCGCCACGCCCGTGACCCGGTCGAGGAACCAGTCCACCGCGAAGGTGCTGAGCTGGCCGCCGGGGCCGCGGAGGTTGAAGTCAAACGCGTGCGTGGCCCAAGGGAGGTCGACGTAGTAGCGCGGGACACCGGCGGTGCCGAGGCGTTCGTCGAGGCGGCCGCTGTGGAGGTGCCAGGCGATGCTGTCGTTGCGCCCGTGGAGCAGGAGGGTGGCGGGGCACCCTGGGTGGACTTGGAACCAGGCGCTGGCGGACTTATAGTTCGCGCGGGCGCTCGTGGGCGTGCCACCGAGGAACTGTCGCATCAGGTGCGGCGAGTGGAGCATGTCGTCCTCGTGCGTGCTCTGGTAGCCGAAGATGAGGTCCGATGGGGCGTAGAAGGCGACGACTCCGCGGATGGCGGGGTCGCCGGCGGTGTAAGCCACGGTTTGGGCGATCTGGCCGCCGGCGGAGCGGCCGAGGAGGACGAGGCGGGTAGCGTCGATCCCGAGTTTCGGGGCTTCTGCTTTGAGGAACGCGAGGGCGGCGAGGGTATCCTCCCGCTGGGCCGGCCAAATGGCCTGGGGGGCGAGGCGGTAGGAGATCGCCGCGACGGCATAGCCCCGTCGGGCGAGGTGATGGTTAAGATCGGGCAATTGCCGGCGATCGCCGCCGTCCCAGCCGCCGCCGTGGATGACCACCACGCACGGTGCCGGGCCGTGGCCGTTGCGCCCCTGGGCGGGGTAGAAG
>JBEDEF010000237.1:0-2516 GCA_041175845.1 Verrucomicrobiota bacterium | reverse complement strand
CGCGCTGGTCGAGGCCCTGCTGGCCCGGCGTGCTCGACCGGACGAGCTCGACAAGCTCGGCTGGACCCCGCTGCACCACGCCGCCGCGAAGGACCGGGTGGCGATCGCCCGGGCCCTGCTGAAAGGCGGAGCGCGCGCGGGTGCGCTGAGCGAGCGAGGCGGCACGCCCCTGCATGAGGCCGCCGCCAGCGGCAGCGCCGAGATGGTCCAGCTGTTCCTCAGCGCCGGCGTCGATCCCAAGGTCGTCTCGAAGCTGAGCGTGACCGCGCTCGACATCGCCCGCGAGTTCCGCAACGAGGCGGCCATCGCGCTGCTGGCCCCGCTCACCCCCGCGCGCTGATCCGGCCCGCGGCGGGCCGGGGCTTTTCTGTTTGCGCTCCCCGGGGCGGTCGCGTTTTCCCTTTCCGGCAACAGGGTCCCCCGGGCCCGGTTGCGCGCTCCGCAACCATGTCCCTGCCCCCCTTTTCCAGCCGCCTCCTCGCCGATGTGGGCATCTCCTTCGGCGACGAGGGCAAAGGCCGGCTCATCCCGGAAATCGCCGACGAACTGCGCGGCACCCCCCACCCGGTGTCGGTGGTACTCAAGGTTAACGGCGGGGCCAACTCCGGCCACACGGCCGGCGGCATCAAGCTGAACCTCCTGCCCGCGGGCGTGGTCGTGCGCGACGCGGCGCACCTCTGCGTCGGATGCGGCGTGGTGGCCGACCCGCGGAAGCTCTGGTGGGAGACGCGCCCCCTCGAGCGCAAGGGCCACGCGATCCTGTCGCGCCTGCGGATCGACGAGCGCGCACTGGTCTCGGACCTCACCCACCGCCTGCTCGACCTCGCGTGGGAACACTACCGAGTCGAGGTCCTGCGCGAGGAGGCGCGGGGCTCCACCGGCCGCGGGATCACTCCCGCCTACCTCGACGAGGTCGGCCAGCAGCAGATCACCTTCAGCGAGTTTCTCGGCGAGCGGGAGACCTTCGCCCGCAAGCTGGCGCAGCGGGCGGACCGCGCGTGCCGCACGATCCAGCACGTCTGCCGGGTACCCGCGACAGCCTGGGCGGGCTTTTTCGAAACGCTGAGCGCCGCGGAACGCCGGGCCAACGCCGAGGCGATCGCGCTCGGGGTCTTCGCGGAGTCCGACTTCGACTTTACCCGCTTCCGCGGCGCGGAGCCGTTCACCCTCGACCTCGCGGCGCTCACGGAGGCGTACTGGTCGGCCGGCCATGCGCTGGCGGCCAACATCACCGAGGTGCGGGAGCTGATTTTGGGCGAGCTGGCGGCGGGCCGGACCGTCATCGGGGAATTCGGCCAGGCCTACTGGCTCGACAAGCGCCACGGCTTCTCGCCGAACGTCACCGCCTCCCACACCTACACGCCCGAGCTCTTCGAGAGCGCCGGCATCCCCGTGCAACACGTGCACACCTTCGGGGTCGCGAAGGCCTACGACACCAAGGTCGGCACGCACACCTTCCTGACCCGAATGGAGGACGGCCATCCGCTCGCCGAGAAATTGAAGCTGCTGGAGTTCGGGACCAGCACCGGCCGCCAGCGGATGGTGGGCTGGTTCGACGCCGTGGAGAAGGGTGACGCCCTCCGCTACGGGGGCTTCCACGACTTGATGATCAACAAGTCCGACGCGCTGAGCCACGAGGTCGCCTGGCGCGGCGACCTCCTGATCTGCACCGCCTACGAGGACGCGCAGGGCCGCCGGTACGCGCACGTGCCCCGCAATGAGGCAGTCCGGCGCACCCTCCGGCCCTTGTACTCCCGGCACGAGGGCTGGTCGGGCGACCTCTCCCGGGTCCGGCGCTTCGCCGAGCTCCCCCCCGCCGCCCGCCGGTACGTGGCCGCGATGATGGGCGCAATCGTCGACACCGCCTATGCAGGCGGCGCCCGGCCGGCGGACGAACGCCTGCCGAACCTGCGTTACCTCGGGGTCGGCCCGGAACCCGCCCAGATCATCAAGGACGTACCCGCCACCGGCGAGCTGCTGCGGCTACGCTGACTGCTGCCGGCTCAGCGCGGCGCCATCGCGGCGGCCGCCTGACGCGCGATGTCGGCGATGTCGCCTGCCGGCAGCACCACGGTGCCAGTCGGCCGCCCGTTGGCGAAGTGCTGCAGCGAGATGCCCAGCAGGCGGCCGCCCGCGTCGAACATCGGGCTTCCTGCCGCTTGCTCGGAGAGAAGATAAAGGCGACGCGGTTTCTCCACCACGCCCATGACCTCGCTGGAGCGCACCAGCGGCACCCGTTGCAGAGCCTTGGAAGCTCGGGCGACATAAAAGAAAGTCCCGAGGAGCTCACCGGGTACGGCCTCAGCCAAGGCGACGTGGGCGAACTTACGCCCGGCCGCCGGCTCCTCCGGTGCCATAAAAGCGAGGTCAAGATCCGCGTCCTTCAGTACGAAGCGCGCGGGCAGCTCCTGTCCGTCGGCAAGGCGCAGCTTCACCTCCTTGAAATCGGCCCCGACCAGCTCCGCGCCGCGCGAGCCCATCCCGGCTGCGCGCATCGCATCGAACTGCACCTGGGG
>JBEDEF010000236.1:0-3058 GCA_041175845.1 Verrucomicrobiota bacterium | reverse complement strand
CGGCCGCCTGATCAACGAGGTCGCCGACACCCGCGGCACCGAGCTGACGCCGGCGGACGTCCACGAGGTCTTCCGCCAGGAGTACCTGGAACGCCGCGCGCCCGTGGCGCTGCAGCACTTCAAGACCACCGAGCGCGACAGCGATGTCACCTGCGTCGCGTCGCTGGTAATCGACGGGGTGGCGCACCAGCTGACTGGGCAGGGCAACGGGCCCATCGACGCCTTTACCCGGGCCTTGGCGTCGACCCCGCTGCCGCGTTTCGAGGTGCTGAGCTACGCGGAACATTCGCTCGGCAAGGGCTCCGAGGCCCGGGCGGTGAGTTACATCCAGATCAAGACCGACCGGGGCGAGACCCTCTTCGGGGCGGGCATCGACACCAACATCGAGCTCGCGTCGATCAAGGCGATCGTGAGTGCCCTCAACCGTGCCCTCGCCCGCTGAGGAGGGGCGCGGGGAGCCGCGCCGCCGGCTTCAGGCGCCGCGGAAGTGACGCGGGAAGAGCGGCACGTTTTCGAAGTGTCGCACAGGCGGCTCCCCGAGCCGCTCCGCGCCCAGTGTTACCTCGACCACGTCGAAACGCACCGTGCGGGGCGGCTGGCGCAGGCCGCGGAGGTAGGCGCGCGCCGCCCGCAGCAGGACCCTTTTCTTCCGGGCGTCCACCGCGAAGTAGCCGGGCACGAGGGCGCGGGCGGACCGCGCCTTGACCTCGACGAACACGAGCACCTCGCCGTCCGCGCAGACGAGGTCCAGTTCCTCCCGCCGGTCGGCCGGGTTGCGCCAGTTCCGCGCGAGCACGCGCCAGCCCCGGGCCGTGAGGGTCGCGGCCGCGAGGTTCTCCGCGTGGGCCCCCGAGGAGGATGCGGCGGGCGTCAGGCCCCGGAGCCTCGCCAGCAGCGCGCGCATGATCCGGCGAATCAGGCCGGATTCGCGACCGACGCCGGGCTTTCGGACCGCACACGGGCGCCCCGCACGGATTCGGCCAGGTTGGGAGCCGGCGCCTCCGCCTCGCCCCGGTCCGCATTGAAGCGCATCGAGACCGTCTTCGAGACGCCGCGCTCCTCCATCGTCACCCCGTAGATCGCCTGCGCGGCCGAGACCGTGCGTTTGTTGTGGGTGATGATGATGAACTGCGAGTCTTTGACGAACTTGCGCAGCAGGTCGGTGAAGCGGCCGATGTTCGACTCGTCGAGGGGCGCGTCCAACTCGTCGAGCAGGCAGAATGGTGAGGGTTTCACCATGTAGAGGGCGAAGAGCAGGGCGACGGCGGTCAGGGTTTTTTGGCCGCCGGAGAGCAGCGTGATACCCTTGAGCTTGGTGCCGGGAGGCTGGGCGACGATCTCGATACCGCTCTCAAGGATGTCCTCGGCCTGGATCAGCTCCAGATGGGCGCGCCCGCCGCCGAACAACGTGTGGAACGTGTACTCGAAGTTCTTCCGAATCTGCTCGAAGGTGATCTGGAACTGCTGGAGCGAGGTCTGGTTGATCTCGTCGATCGCCTTCACCAGCTCCGCCTTGGCTGCGTTCAGGTCGTTGACCTGCCCGGCGAGGAAGTCGTGGCGCTGCTTGAGGTCGGCGTACTCCTCGATGGCCACGAGGTTCACGGCCCCCATTCCGGAAAGGCGCTGGCGGAGGGCGTCCACCTCCGCCTTGATCGGGGGCCATTCGGTGGCGTCGAGCGCGGCGAGATCTGCGTCCGTGGGCTCCCCGCGGGGCTCCTTGCGGCGGCGGCGCCGCTTGGTGGCCGCCGCGGCCTCGCCCTCGGCGGTCGATTCCGGCGCGGGGGTGGCGGTCGGTTCCTCGTCCTCCTCCTCGAGGTCGAGCGGCTTCATCCCCTCGGGCTCGTCGTCGGCGCGCCAGAGCTGCCGGCGCCAGTCGACCGTCGCGACGGCCACTTGGAATTCCCGCAGCACCTCTTCATCGAGGAATCCGAGGCGCTGGCGCGTCTCCGCGAGCCGGACCTCGTGGGTGGCAAGTTCGCTTTGGGCCGCTTCGGACTGCTCGCGCACTGCGTGCTGGGCCGATTCGAGTTCGGCGATCGCGCGTTCGACGTCGGCGAGTTCCACCCGCGCCTGCTCGACCTGCTCTTGGGCGACGGCGAGGGTCTCGGCGAGTTGCGCGGCACGGGCCCGCTGGGTGCCGGCCTCGCGCTCCAAGTCGGCGGTCTGCTCCGTCCATGACTCGATCTCGTGCTGCCGCTGGGCCAGGAGTTCACCGAGTTGCTGGCGGCGCCGTTCCATTTCCCCGAGGCCCCGATCGATCACCTCCACCTTTTGGCGGCGTTCGGCGAGTTCCAACCGGGCCTGCGCGAGCGACTCGCGCTTCACGTCCCGGTCTGCGCGGAGCTCGGTCAGGCGTAATTCTTGCTGTCGGATGGATTCCCGGTGGCTGGTGACCGCGGTCTCGGCCGCGGCGAGCCCGGCCTGGGCCTTTTCCCATCGGGCGTGGGCTTCGTCGCGGGCGCGTTCGAGGCCGGCCACCTCGTTTTCCATCCGGGTGATGCGCTGGCTGACCTCGTCCGCGTTGCGGCGCGTGGTCCTTTCCTCCGCCTGCACGGCGGCGAGCTGCTGGGTGGCGCCGAGGACCTCGGTCCGGCGCTGCTCGACGGCTTGCTCGGCCTCGGCGAGGCGAGCGGAGAGGGCGTCGATCACCGCCTTCTGGGCGTCGTGTGACTGCTGATCCTCGGCGAGGGCCCGGCTGGTCTCGCGGAGGTCGACCTCGCGCTGGACGATGCTCTGGGCGGCCCGCTTTCCGCTGTGGTGTCCGCCGAAAATCAGGCCGCGGCGGTCGACCAAGTCACCCTTGCGGGTGGCGACGGCGAGGAAGGGAAAGGCGGGGTTTTCCTTCCAGAAGGCGAGGAAGGCGCCGAGGTCCTCGGCGATGAACGACTCGCGGAGAATGCCCAGCGCGGGGTGCCCGGCTTCCACGGCGTCGAGCCCGCTGGTCGCGGGAATCAAGCCCGGGGGGAGCTCGTGGTAGCCTTCGGTGCGAAGGCCGATTTCGGTGACGCGGAGCACGGCGGAGCCGATCTGCTCGCTCTCGAGCTGGGCGAGAATCCGT
>JBEDEF010000235.1:0-3530 GCA_041175845.1 Verrucomicrobiota bacterium | reverse complement strand
CCCCTTCGCGGGCCGCTGGAGCAAGGCGTCCCCCAGGCCCTCCGTTTCATCAACGCCGGGATCCACAAGATGGACACCCTGCTCTCCGGGCTCCTGCGCTACTCACGCCTGGGGCGCGTTGCCCTCCACCCACGCCCACTCAATCTCAACGGCATTCTCGCCGAAGTCGTCGCCGCGATGCGCTTCCAACTCGACGAAGCCGGGGCCGAGGTGGTTGTCGATCCGCTCCCCACCTGCGTGGGCGACCTCGTACAGACCAGTCAGGTCTTCGCCAACCTGCTCGACAATGCCCTGAAGTACCGCGCGCCGGACCGTCGCCTGCGGGTCCACGTGACGGGCCACCGAAACGGAGACATCGCCGAGTATGCGGTGACGGACAACGGACGGGGCATCGCCCCCGAGCACCGCGCCAAGGTCTTCGAAATCTTCCATCGGCTCGATCCCGACGTGGCGCCTGGCGAGGGCTTGGGTCTGACCATCGCGCAGCGGGTCGTCGAGCGGCAGGGCGGGCGAATTTGGGTTGAGGACACCCCGGGCGGCGGCTGCAGTTTCCGCCTCGCCCTGCCCGCCGTCGCGGCGGCCCCGGGAGCGTTATGACGACCCCGCCCACCATCCTCATCGCCGACGACGACGAGGGCCACGCGATCCTGATCCGCGAAAACTTGGAGGCCGCCGGCTTGCGCAACCCCATCCTGCACTTCCGGGACGGCCAGGCCGTGCTCGACTTTTTCCAGCGCGAGCCCGCGCGGGGCGCCGGACCGTTCCTCGTGCTGCTCGACATCCGGATGCCCAAGGTGGACGGCATTGAGGTCCTCCGCCGCCTGAAAGCCGACGCGACGTTGCGGAAGCTACCCGTGATCATGCTCACGACCACGGACGACGCCCGCGAAGTCACCCGCTGCCACGAGCTGGGCTGCAACGTCTATCTGCAGAAGCCGGTGGACTACGACCAGTTCTCGGACGCGATCCGCCGCCTCGGGCAGTTCGTGCCCCTGCTCCACGTCCCAGCGCTGACCCCCGGCTGATTCACCTGCGTGGCCGCGCCTGCCTCACCCTCCCACCTGCTAGTCGTCGACGATGACGAGGGCCTGCTGCTGCTGATGGCCGCCCGACTCCGCGAGGAGGGCTACGTGGTCGCTACCGCTGCCTCCGCCCGCGCGGCCCGTGCCCGCCTCGCCGCGGGCGCACCGGATCTGATGTTCCTCGACCTCAAGCTCGCGGACGGTAGCGGCCCGGACCTGGTCGCCGCGCTGCAGCGCGAGCGGCTGGCGGTGCCTTTCGTCGTGGTGACCGGCCGGGGCGACGAGCGCGCGGCGGTCGAAGTGATGCGTCAAGGGGCCCTCGACTACGTGATGAAGGACGCGGCGCTCCTCGACCGGCTCCCGGCGGTCGCGCAGCGGGCCCTGCATGCCGTGGCGCAAGACCGAGCGCTGGACGCGGCCCAGGCCGAGCATCGCCGGCTGGAACAGGAAGTTGTGGCAATCAGTGAGCGCGAACGCCACAGCATCGGGACGGACCTGCACGACAACTTGGGCCAGCAGCTCACCGCGTTGGAGCTGATGTGCACGCTGGCGAAGACCGAGGCCGCGCCCCATCCGGCGCTCGCGCGACGCCTTGACCAGATGGCGCGGATGCTGCGCGAAGCGATCACCCAGGTGCGTTTCCTCGCCCGCGGCCTGGTCCCGGTCGGCCCGGGCCCGGATTCGCTCCAGGTCGGTTTGGCCGAACTCGCCGAACGCACCTCCGCCCTCGGCCGCCCGCGCTGCCGGCTCGAGTGCCCGGAGCCGGTGGCCACGGCGGATCCCTTTCTCGCCGGGCACCTCTACCGCATCGCCCAGGAAGCGGTGAACAATGCGGTGAAACACGCGCAGGCCGCGGAGGTCGTGATCCGCCTGCTCCGTCGCGAAGGCACCCTGCTGCTCGCGGTGGAGGACGACGGCACCGGCCTGGCGCGCCGAAGGGACGCGCTTGCCGCGGGCATCGGGCTGAGCGTGATGCGCCACCGCGCCAACGCGATCGGCGCCACCCTCGTCGTCGATTCCCGCCGCGGCGGCGGCGTCAGCGTCCGCTGCAGCCTCCCGTTTAACCCGTGAAGCCGAAAGCCATTCCCTCTGCCCGCCGCCGCGTCCTGCTGGTCGACGATCACCCTTTCATGCGGGCGGGCCTCGGCCAGCTGATTGGCTGCCAACCCGACTTAGTCGTCGGCGGGGAGGCCGGAAATCCCGCGGAGGCGCTCCAGGCGCTCACCCGCCAACGGCCCGACCTGATCCTGACCGACCTCACCATGCCCGGCCGCAGCGGACTCGAGTTCATTAAGGACCTACGCGCCGCGCACCCTGAGATCCCCATTTTGGTCGTCTCGATGCACGACGAGGCCGTCTACGCCGAACGGGTCCTGCGCGCCGGCGCGCGCGGCTACATCATGAAGGAAGCGGGCGGCGAAAACCTGCTCGGGGCGATCCGACAGGTCCTGCGTGGGGAGGTCTACGTCAGCCACAAGATGTCGGCGCGCATTCTCGAAGATTTGAGCACCCGCCGACCGCGCGGCT
The DNA here is from genome assembly GCA_041175845.1 of Verrucomicrobiota bacterium. Lineage (GTDB taxonomy): Bacteria > Verrucomicrobiota > Verrucomicrobiia > Opitutales > Opitutaceae > ER46. The sequence goes on along the minus strand of JBEDEF010000235.1, from coordinate 981 downwards.
CGACCTCCCCCATCGAACGCCTGACCGACCGCGAGTTCGAGGTGTTCCAGCTGATCGGCCAAGGCAAGGGCACCCGGGAGATCGCCGCGGAACTGCATCTTAGCCCCAAGACCGTTGACGTGCACCGCAGCCACCTAAAGGAAAAGCTCGGGCTGCGGGACGCCACCGCACTGATCCGGCACGCGGTCCGCTGGGTCGAGACGCGCCCTCCCGAGGCCTGACCCGGCTGGAAGGTCCCGCTTTCGCCGCCGCCGTCCAAGCCGTGCGCAGCGAAGGCCAACCGGCGCGCAGCCGGCCCGAGTCCGATCTGGTCTGCTGTTCCCGTGGAAGCCGCGCTTCTCCAGGCCCTCGCCCAACGCGCGCCCGCGATCAGCGCGCGCTGGGCCGATCTCCTCCGGGCCGAGCCCGCCACTTCCCCGCTCGCGAATCCTGAGGCACTCGTTCATCTCATCGAATGGACGTTGCGTGCCGTGCTTCGGCGCCTGCACGCGCCGCGAACGCAAAACCGCCCGCGACGGCCCCGGCCCACGGAAGAGCCGGAGTGTCCCTGCGGGCGCAATCCGCTTCGAGCGCACTTCGCCGCCGGAGAACAGGCGCTGCAAGAGGCGCTCGTGCTGTGTCAGGCGGAGGGTCCACCTCCGGCGCCAGCAGAGCGCGACGCGGCGCTGCAGGAACTGAACCGCGCGTTTCGCCAGCTCGCCGCTCGGGAGATGGCGGCCTTCTGCGCACTCTGTCTTCGCCGGGTCGCGGGTCCGGGCCGATCTCCGATCCGGGTCCCGCGGCGCCGCTCCGGCCCGGCCCCGGCCCCCGGCTGCCGGGCAGCGGGAGCGCCTTGACGCTTCAGCGCGCCGCGCCGGCCTCGAAGGCCCCGGCGTCCGGCGCACGGCCGGAGAACGGTTCCGCGAGCGGGATCCCGGCATCGATCGCCCGGCTGCCCGGTGCGAGGCGCAGCAGTGGCGTCCCCGGCAGATCGCCATTCGG
>JBEDEF010000234.1:0-4131 GCA_041175845.1 Verrucomicrobiota bacterium | reverse complement strand
CCTGGGGCTCGCTGCGGAAGCGCACCTCCCGCTTCGCCGGGTGCACGTTGACGTCCACCGCGGCGGGATCGCAGCGGAGGAAGACGAACGCGAGCGGGTAACGGCCGCGCGGCACGGATTCGTGGTAGCTCTCGATCAGGGCATAATTCAGCGTCCGGCTGTCGACCGGCCGGCCGTTCACGAACGCGAGCATCTCATGCCGCGTCGGCCGCCCCACCCCAGGCCGGCCCACCAAACCCTCCAAGCTCAGACCCGGCTCCTCCGCGGCGATCGGCACGGCCAGACCGGCCAACTGCCGACCAAAGATCTCGCCGACCCGATCCACGAGGGTGCGGCACTCCGGCGAGCGGAAGACGATCCGGCCATCCTCGACCAGGGTGAAGGCCGTGCCCGGACACGCCAGGGCGTAAAGGCGCACGCAGTGGATGATGTGCGCCGCCTCCGTCGCGTCAGTCTTGAGGAACTTCCGGCGCGCGGGGACCGAGTTGAACAGCTGGGCGACCTCGATCGACGTACCCGGGGCACGGCCGCAATCGCGCACGTGCAGCAGGCGCCCCCCGTTGACCAGCACCTCGGTGCCCGCGGCCTCCTCCGCCGTCCGAGTCTGGAGGGTGAACCGGGAGACGCTGGCGATCGAGGGCAGCGCCTCCCCGCGGAAGCCGTAGCTCGCGAGCCGGTCGAGGTCCCCCGCCTCGGCGATCTTGCTCGTCGCGTGGCGCTCGAGCGCCAGCAAGGCGTCGTCCCGGCCCATCCCGTGGCCATTGTCCTCGACGCGCATCAGCGCGCGCCCCCCCTGGCGAAACTCCACCGCGATCCGCGTGGCCCCGGCGTCCAGGGCGTTCTCGACCAGCTCCTTGACCACCGCCGCCGGCCGCTCGATGACCTCGCCCGCGGCGATCTGGTTCGCCACGCGGTCGGAAAGGATGCGGACTCGGGCCATCGGCGCTCTTGCTCGGGGTTCTCCGCGCCGGCGTCAACCCCGCGGAGGCCCGTCGGGCGGCGCGCTCTCCGGACGCGGCGGCGGCGCGCGGTGGTCGACGAGGCTCGCAAGGTAGGTCATGGCGCGAAAGGGGCGCAGGATCGCGTTACCGATGAGCAGCGGTTCCACCGGATGGCCGCGGTCCTCCGGCAGCCGCGCGATGAGCTGAGACAGCACCAGCGCCCCCGTGACTACGGTGAGGAAGAAGAGCTGGAAGACCGCCGGATCAATGCCCCGGCCACCCTCCACCTTCAGCACCAGCCCCCAGAGGATGGGGGCGAGGCCGCCCAGTAGCGCCGTGAACGCGCCGTGGATCGAGACCGCCAGCGTCCGATCGCGCTCGCCGGTGGCCTTCGGCAGGTACTGCAGGTTGGCCATCACCCAGACCGCCGCGGCCAGCCCCAGCAGGAGGTAGGAGATCAAAAGCGCCGGGATTCCGCCCGAACCCCATTCGAGGAAGACCCACCAGTAACCGGCGACGAGGGCGTAGAGGCCGAGCGCCAGCAGGAAGAAGGGCCGCGCCCCCAGTTCATCGATGCGGCGCCGGAGGATCCATGCCGCCGCCATCACGCCCGCGTACCTCGCCACCTCAAAGACCATGATCTGCGCCGTGGAAAGGCCCGGCCCGACCTTTAGGTAATAAGCTGCGAACGGCGGCAGCGGCGTCACGATCGCGGCCCCCGCCCCCGCGAGCCACACGTACTTCCGGAACACCGACGGCGCGAACAGGTGGCGGGGGGTGTCCCGCAGGACCTCGCGCAGGCTCACCGGCGCCGGCCGCGGCGCATCCGGCAATTGTCGCAGGGAAAAGTAACTGACGAACGCCCCCGTCAGCGCGATCAGGTACTGGATCAGCAGGGCCCAGTAAACCGGCAGCACCGCAAAGAGGCCGGCGCAGGCGAGGAGGGTCCCCACGCTCGCGACCGCCGACGCGAACTGGTCGCTCCCGAAATAGCGCCCCCGGACCCGTTCCGGCAGGATCGCGTAAAACCACGAGATGCCCGACGCCGCCCCGATGGAACGGAAGAGGCAGAACAGGAAGACGCTCCAGACCAGGGTATCCGCCATCCACGGCCTCGGCCCCCGGAGCGCGAGCGCCGCAAGCACCGCCGGCACCGCCAGGAACACGGCCCGCGTCCGCCACCCGCCCAGCATCACCGCCTTGAATCCGTACCGCGGCAGGAGCGCGGTCGACAGAATCTGCACCGGCGTCAGGACGAAGACGAAGGAATAGGCCAGCCCGACCTGAAACGGCGTGGCGCCCAACTCCTCGGCGAAGAGGACCATCGGCGTGCCGATACCAATCTGCCAGGCGATCGCGTTGAAGAAAGCGAAGACCAGCCCGGGGCGGAACGGCGCGAGTTCCGGGTCCGAGCGGACAGTGGGAAACAGCGCGCGCATCACGACTGCGTCACGGGCCGTTGCCCTCGCCGTCTCGCCGCCCCTTCCCGGCGCGGCCGCCCGTCCGTCCCGTGCACTTAACGGAGCTCCCGGCGCCAGTGCGCCAGCTGGCGGGCCACCTGGGCCGGACCCGGCATTCCGGTGCCCCGGCGCTTGGCCATCGCCCGGCGTAAGTCGAACACGGTCGCCCAATCCGCGCCGAACCCGGAATGCACCGTCCGCACCTCCGCCGTGGGCAGACGGTCAAGGGCCACGCCCGCCTTCTCAGCCAGCCGGACAACTGCGCCGACGGCGTGGTGCGCCTCCCGAAAGGGCACGCCCCGCTCCACCAGGTAGTCCGCGAGGTCGGTCGCCAGCAGGGCCGGATCTGCCACCGCGGCGGCGCACTCGTCCGCCCGGACCCGCAGGCCCGCGAGCGTCCCCGCCAACACCTCGGCACACAGCAGCGCCTGATCGAAGGTATCGAACACCGGCGGTTTGTCCTCCTGCAGGTCGCGGTTGTAGGTGAGCGGAAGCCCCTTCGCGAGCGTGAGTAAGGTCTGCAGGTTGCCCTGCAGCCGCGCCGCCTTGCCCCGGAGCAGTTCGCAGGAATCGGGGTTCTTCTTCTGTGGCATCAGCGAAGAGCCGGTGCAGAAAGCGTCCGGCAGGTCCACGAACCGGAACTCCGCGCTCGCCCATAGGATCAGGTCCTCCGCCATGCGCGAGAGGTGGACGCCGAACACCGCGCCCGCAGCCGCGAAATCGAGGAACAGGTCGCGGTCGGCCACGGTGTCCATCGAGTTGCGCGTGACGCGGGGCCGGCCCTTGGCGTCGACGAACCCGAGCGCCCGCGCGGTGAACTCGCGGTCGATCGGCAGCGTGGTGCCCGCGATCGCCCCGGCGCCGAGCGGACACCAGTTGGCGCGCTCCGCCACGTCACCCAAGCGCCCGTGGTCCCGGTCGAGCATTTCCATCCACGCGAGGAGGTGGTGCGCGAAGAGCACCGGCTGCGCCCGCTGCAGGTGGGTGTAGCCGGGGATCAGCACCTCGCGGTTCGCCTCCGCCAGACCGAGCAACGCCCGCTGCGCCTCACGGATCGCCGCCCGGAGTTCGGCGCAGGCGTGCTTGAAGAACAGCCGCATGTCAGTCGCGACCTGGTCGTTGCGGCTCCGCGCGGTGTGCAACTTGGCTGCGGCCGGCACCCGCTTGGTCAGGGCCTGCTCGATGTTCATGTGCACATCCTCGAGGCGCGTGTCCCAGGTGAATTGGCCCGCCGCGATTTCCCGTCCAATCGCCGCCAGCCCCCGGTGGATCGCCGCACGCTCCCGCTCCGTGATCAGCCCGACGTGCGCCAGCATCGCCGCGTGCGCCTGACTCCCCTGGATATCGAAGGGCGCGAGGCGTCGGTCGAACGAGACCGACTCGCTGAACCGCAGCATCAGCTCGGCAGGACCGGCGGAGAACCGCCCGCCCCAGGTGGCGTGGGATGGCTTAGCCATGAGGAACAGGTGATGCGCGCCGCCTCCCCGCCCTGCAACGCGAAACCAGTCCGCTCCACCCTTGCTCCGCCCCCACTCGCTTCCTCACCGTCTGGCATGCGCTCGCATCCGCGCATCGGTCTGCCCTCGCTCGCCCTGCTGCTGCTCCTGGCGCCCCTCCGCGCCGGCGCGACCCTGCCTAGGCGGGCGGAGGTCGAGCCCGCCTGGACGTCGATCTACGTCGGGGCCGTGACCCTCCGCACTTCCACCTTTACCCGGGACGCGGCCGGCGCC
>JBEDEF010000233.1:0-7052 GCA_041175845.1 Verrucomicrobiota bacterium | reverse complement strand
GTCGGGAATCCAGCACATCCGCCCCGCGCCCGCTCCCCTGCCCTACCCCGACCGGCGCCCGATTGACTTGCCCCGGCGCGTCCCGAAATCTGCGCCCGGATGTCCCCGAATCCCGACACCGTGGCCGCCTTGGCCACCCCGGCCGGCACCGCTGCCCTCGCCTTACTCCGCGTCACCGGTCCCGCGGCGGCCGGCGTCGCGCGGGCCGTGCTCGGTCGGGAACCGGATCCGCGGCGGGCCTGCCATGTGCTCTATCGGGATCTTACCGGCGTGGAAGTGGATGATGTCGTGGCCACGTTTTTTACCGGCCCCAAATCCTACACCGGCGAGGACGTCTGGGAGCTTACTTGCCACGGCAATCCTTACATTGCCCAAAGGATCCTCGAGGATCTGGTGGCCCGGGGTTGTCGCTTGGCGGAGCCGGGGGAGTTCACCCGCCGGGCTTTTCTCAACGGGCGGATGGACCTGAGTCAGGCGGAGGCCGTGATGGAGGTCATCCACGCGCGCGGGGAACGGGCCCTTTCGGCCGCGCGGCACCATTTGCAGGGAGGTTTGGGGCGACGGCTGGAGGAGATCGTCGAGCGCGTGCTGGGCGTGCTGGCGCGGCTGGAGGCTTACATCGATTTCCCGGAGGAGGATCTGCCGCCGGAGGACCGGGACTTAGTGTCGCGCGAGCTCGAATTTATCGAGTTGATGATCAATCGCTTATCCTCTACCTCGCGCTACGGGGAACTCTTGCGTGAAGGGGTGCGGACAGTGCTGTTGGGGGCTCCGAATGCCGGCAAAAGCAGCCTCCTCAATCGCCTGCTCGGCGAGGAGCGCGCGCTGGTGAGCCCGGAGCCCGGGACCACGCGGGATTATCTAGAGGAGCGTTGGATGGTGGGGCCGCACTGCCTGCGCCTCGTCGACACCGCGGGACTGAACTTGGCTCCGGCGCCGGTCGAGCGACTGGGTATCGCCAAGACCGTAGAACGGGCGCAGGGCGCAGATCTCTGGATCTTGGTACTCGATGCCACCCAGCCGACGGCCCCGGAACTTCCGGCTGCGCTGCAGGCCAAGGGCCGCGAGCTGCCCGTGATTGTGGTGCAGAACAAGGTAGACCTTGCCTCGGCAGGCTCCCCCACTCTGCCCTGGCCGGACGCGAGCGTCGTGCGTACCTCGGCGTTAACCGGCGAAGGCCTGGAGGCGCTGCGGACCGAGATCATCCGGAGGGTCGACGCCCTCGGTTATGATCCGGGCGAGCTGGTGGCGGTTAACGCCCGGCACGCCGTGGCCTTGGGGGAGGCTGCGGCGGGGCTCGCGGCGGCACGAACCCAGTGGCGGGACCACGGACCGGTGGAGCTCGTAGCGAGTGAAATCCGGGGCGTCCTCGATGCCTGTGGTCGTATCACCGGGCGGATCGACCACGAGCGCATGCTCGACGCCTTATTCGCCACCTTTTGTATAGGCAAGTAATTGATAAATATCGCTTTAAAAATAATAGGACGCTTTAAATTCTGGGGTAATTGATAAAATGGACGCCGATTTGAGGTACCACGGGACGCTGGAATTGCCGGCGAGCCCCTGCTTTTTTGCCGGCCAAGTCAGAAATAAGCGAGTGCTCTTTCGTGCTGTGAGTTGGTCACTAAATTTCTGCCCGAAGGATAAACCTCGGGCGGCAACGGGCTGAGCGTCCAGATCACTCGCCATGTCAGGTGTAGACGAAACCTTTGATGTCATCGTGTGCGGGGCCGGCCACGCCGGCGTCGAGGCGGCCTTGGCCGCGGCGCGGATGGGGGCTTCGACCCTGCTGTTGACCGGCAATCTGGACACCGTGGCCCAGATGAGTTGCAACCCGGCGATCGGCGGCCAGGCCAAGGGCCAGATGGTGCGGGAAATAGATGCGCTGGGCGGCGAGATGGCCATCAACACCGATCTGACCGGCATCCAATTCCGGCTGCTCAACGAGTCCAAGGGCCCGGCGGTGCAGTCGCCGCGGGCCCAGTGCGATAAGAAGGCGTATCAGTTCCGCCTGAAGCACACCTTGGAGCTCCAGCGGAACCTGCGGCTGTTCCAGGCGACCGTGACGGGGCTGATTTACCGGCAGGGCAGGGTGGTGGGCTGCAGGACCAACCTGGATCTTGAGTTCGCGGGCCGCACCGTGGTCGTGACCACCGGGACCTTCCTGCGCGGCCTGATGCACATCGGCCAGAACAAGAATGAGGGGGGTAGGTTGGGGGATTTCAGCGCGCGGACCTTATCGGCCAGCTTGGCCGAGGCCGGAATCGAGCTGCTGCGCCTGAAGACCGGGACGCCGCCGCGCCTCCTCGGCCGTAGCCTCAATTTCCAGGCGATGGAGGAGCAGAAGGGCGATGCCGATCCGACCTTCTTCGCATTCCACGACACCCGTGATCCGGATCCATTGTTCCACGTGGAACAATCCGGGGAACGGCGGCTCGGCTGGGCTCCGGGCTCGGATCCGGTGTCGTGCTGGATGACTTATACCACACCCCGTACGGCGGAGCTCGTCCGCGCCAACCTGCACCAGTCGGCGATGTACAGCGGGGAGATCGAGGGGGTGGGGCCCCGGTACTGTCCGAGCATCGAGGACAAGTTTGTCCGGTTCGCCGATAAGCCCCGTCACCTACTGTTCCTAGAGCCGGAGGGCAGGGCGACGAACGAATTCTACGTCAACGGTTTATCCACGAGCCTCCCGTTCGCGGTCCAGGTCGAGGTGGTGCGGAGTATCCCCGGGCTCGAGCAGGCGGTGCTGCTGCGGCCCGCCTATGCGGTGGAGTACGACTTCGCCCCGCCGACGCAGCTGCTGGCCTCGCTCGAATCCAAGCGGGTCGGCGGCCTCTTCTTCGCCGGGCAGATCAACGGCACTTCCGGTTACGAGGAGGCCGCGGGGCAGGGGCTGATCGCCGGAGTCAATGCCGCGAATCGGGTTCAGGGCCGACCCCCGCTGGTGCTCGGCCGGCATGAGGGGTATCTCGGAGTGCTGATCGACGACCTGGTGACGAAGGGCACGCTGGAGCCTTACCGGATGTTCACGAGCCGCGCGGAGCACCGTCTGCTCTTCAACCACGGCAGCGCCGAGCTGCGGCTCGTCGAGCACGCGCGTCAGCACGGGCTGGTCTCCGCCGCTCGGCTCGCGCGGATCGACGCCAAGCGCGCCCGTATCACCGCGTGGCGGGAGCGGTTCGAGCGCGAGCGCCCGCCGGGGCAGGGGAGCACTTGGGGCGATGGCGTCCGCCGCGATCGCCTCGGCGCGGCCTGGCCGGAAGGCTTTGCGGCCGAGGACCGCGGGGTGCGTGAAAACGTCCTCTACCAGGTGGCCTATCAGGGGTACCTTGAGCGCGAGGAGCGCCAATGGCGCCGGCGCGAGCACGTCGAGCGGATCCGGCTGCCGGAGACCCTTGATTACGCCGGGGTGCGCGGGCTCCGGCTCGAGAGCGTGCAGAAACTGGCCGCCGCGCGTCCGCTGACCTTGGGCCAGGCTGGCCGCATCAGCGGCGTGACGCCGGCGGATATCAGCATCCTCTTAGTGTGGCTCGAGGCCCGGTCGGGCCGGGTCGGGGACGGGGACGGGGGCCGGTAGACGGTGGACGCGGAGGCGGTGTTCGGTAGACGGTGGACGGTGATCGGTCGACAGAGGGGCGGTAACGGATCCTGCTGAAGGGCAGCGGCTTGATGTAGTTTTGGAATTCATTCCCGGTTCAGCGGACCGGTCATGTCGCCCTGCCTTTCGAGGCCCCTCGTTGGCCGGCCGCCCATCCCGTTCGCCGCCGCCCGGTTCCCTCGGCTCTCCTTCGATCCTCCTCCAGTGTGCCTCCAAGGTGCCTCCAATCCTCCCGGCCCGTCCGGACGGGGAAAGCACAGCGTAGGGCAGGGCACCGCACTCTCGGCTCGCCAGCGGGAGCAGGGCGCGCCAAGAAACGTCCTTTCGGCTCCACCGCTACGCGCCCAAAATAGCCAAAGTGTTAACTGATAAATACTTAAATATAATACAGCAGCGCCGGGAAGGCCTGCGGCGGGAGTTGGCGCCGCTTTTCCCGGGGCCGGCGGAGCGGGTGTTCACTTGGGAGGTGGGGTGCGGGCACGGGCATTACCTGACCGACTACGCGGCGGCGCATCCCGGAGAGTTGTGCGTGGGGATTGACCTGCTGGCGGACCGGATCGAGCGGGCGAAGCGCAAGCGCGACCGCGCCGGACGGCCCAACCTGCACTTCCTGCAGGCGGAGGCGCGCCTCTTCCTGAGCGAATTGCCCCCGGCCGCCCGGATCGGGCGGCTCCTCCTGCTGTTTCCGGATCCCTGGCCGAAGCTGCGGCACCACAAACACCGCATCCTGCAACCGGATTTCCTTTCTGCCGTGGCCGAGCGCGCGGCCCCCGACTGCCGGTTCTACTTCCGGACCGACTTCGCGCCTTACCTCGAGGAGGGCCGCGCCGCGCTGGCGGCTCACCCGCGGTGGGCGGTGGTGGAGGAGCCCTGGCCCTTTGAGCGCGAAACGGTGTTCCAGGCCCGGGCGGATTCCTTCGGCTCCCTGGTGGCGGTGTGCCGACCTTCAGGTCATTAGCGCCGCGGGAGAGGGTGCGCCCGCGCGGCTAATTTCGGTCGCGGCCGGGAGGGCGGCCATTTGTAAGGTTGACTGAGGGGTTGGCGCGGGCCTTCTGTGTCTTCTTTCCTGCAATCGTTTCGCGCCCGCATGTCCCTGCTCCGACATTACCTGATATTCCCCCCCGCCTTGCTGGCCGTTGCCTCGTCGGCGAGGGCGGAGGGCGTTTCCCCCAGTGCGGCGAAGCTCCGGGACTTTGGTCACGGCTGGGCGATCACCAACTCGATGGCGACCGGCTGGGTGATGTCCGCGCTGCTGGTTTTGTTTGTCCTCTGGTTGGTCGGCCGTCCGTCCGTGATTCCCAGCAAGGGTCAGGCCGTGGTGGAGGCGCTGATCGAGGGCCTGCGGGGCATCTTCGAGCCGATCGTGGGGGCGAAGGCTTTCCCGGCGGCGTTTCCGCTGTTGATCACCTTTTTCATCTTCATCCTGTTCCATAACTGGATGGGGCTGCTGCCCGGCGTGGGCACGATGGGGTGGGGTCAGATGGTCGATGGCCATTTCCACCTCACGCGGCCGCTGATCCGCCCGCACAATGCGGACTTCAACGGCACGGTGGCGCTTGCCCTCGTTTCGTTCGGGGCATGGGCGATCATCGTCTTCAAGTTCGCCGGCCTGAAGACGATCCTGATCGACCTTTTCGGCAACAAGGCGGACAAGCGGGAGACCCCCGGTTGGCTGTATCCGGTCTTGTCGGTCGTTTTCCTCATCGTCGGTTTCATCGAGGTGTTCTCCATCGCGATCCGGCCGTTCACGCTGTCCGTGCGGCTCTTCGGCAATGTGTTCGGCGGCGAAAACCTGCTCCACGGCACGGGCTTCGTGTTCGTGTTTTACTTCATGGAGCTGCTGGTGGGCGTGATCCAGGCGCTGGTGTTCACGCTCCTGACCGCGGTGTACATCGGCCTGCTGTGCAACCACGAGGGTGGTGACCATGCCGAGGGCGGCGACCACGGCCATGGGGAGGCGCACCACTGAGTCCCCTTTCCCGTCGGGAGCGTGCCCCGCGTGCGCACGGCGGATCTCCAACCACACCCAACAACGAAAGACACCACCATGATCCCCGTCCTCGCTGAACTGCAGGGCAACATCGCCAGCGCCTTCGGCCTTCTCGGCGCCGCCATCGGCGTCGGCCTGATCGGCTTCAAGGCCGCTGAGGCGGTCGGCCGCAATCCCGCCGCTTCCGGCAAGATCCTCGTCCAAGCCATCATCGGCATGGCGCTGGCCGAAGGTCTCGGCATCCTCGCGCTGTTCCTCGCGAAGTAACCGTTTCGTTCCCGGCGGCGGGCTTCCGGGCCCGCCGCCCTTTCCCTTTCTCCTTTCCGCACCTGCCATGACGCTTCCCCTCTTCCTCGCCGCCGCCCAAGGGGCCGCCCAGCCCGGTATCGTCGAGACCTTCGGTCTCGAGACGAAGTACATCATCATGCAGGTGGTCAGCTTCCTGATCGTCCTGGGGGTACTGTACAAGTTCGGCATCAAGCCGGTCACCGCCACGATGGAGGAGCGGAACCGCAAGATTGAGGCCGGCATCCGCCACGCCGAGGAGATGCAGGCCAAGCTCGCGGCCACGCAGGCCGAGAGCGCCGCCATCGTGAAGCAGGCGCACGGCGAGGCCGCGCGCATCGTCGATGACGCCCGCAAGTCCGCCAAGGAGTTCCTCGATAAGCAGACGCAGGAGGCGACGGCCAAGGCTAATGACTTGATCGCCAAGGCCCAGCAGGCAACCCAGCTGGAGCACCGCCGGATGCTGGCGGAGGCCCGCGCCGAGGTGGCCCGCCTCGTGGTCACGACCACCGAGCGCGTCCTCGCTCGCAAGCTGACGGATGCCGACCGCGCCGCCTATAATGATGCGGCCACGCGCGAGCTGACTAGCGTCTAAGCCTTTCCCCGCGTCCCAATGGCCTCCGGCAAGAAGCAATCCCAGCAGTTCGCGCGGCAGCTATTGGAGCTGAGCCTAGTCGACGGCGCCGTCTCCCCTGAGCACGTTGCCGGGGTGCTCGCCTACCTCGAGCGCACCCGCCCGGCCAACGCCCTGCGCGTCCTCCGCGCGTACCAGCGCCTCGTCACCAGCGCCATCGCCCGCGGCCAAGCCGTGGTCGAGCACGCCGGTTCAATCAACGACCGGGCGCTGGCCGATATCGCCGCCGCGATGAGCCGCCGCTACGGCCGCTCGATTACCGGCACCGCTCGCCGCAACGATGCGCTCCTCGCCGGCCTCCGCGTCCGCGTCGGGGACGATGTGTATGAGTCCTCCGTGGCCGGCCAGCTCGCCCAGCTCGCCGCCGCCGTCTGATCCCACTCCCTGCCTCCATCCCCCCGTTTTCCGATGAGCTCCGTCCTCGAACAAATCGAACAACAGATCGCCAAGCTGTCCGCCAAGGCGGTCAAGAAGAACACCGGCACCATCCGCGCGGTCGCCGACGGCGTCGCCAAGATCGAAGGCCTCTCGGAGGTGATGTA
>JBEDEF010000232.1:0-3772 GCA_041175845.1 Verrucomicrobiota bacterium | reverse complement strand
ACAACTGGCCACGGAGCGCGAAGCGGTGGAGGAGTATTACGCGGAGCGCATCGAGGCCTCCAAACGCACGGCGCTGGTGATGGTGCCGCTGGCTTTGGCGGCTGCGCTGCTCGGCGGCTATTGGTTTTACCGTCTGGTGGTGGCGCCGTTGCAGGAACTTGGCCGGGCGACGACGTTGGCGCTGCAACCGGAGGGTACGTTCCGGCTTGATCCTGCGGCACCGGGATGCCGGGAGATCCGGCAGGTGCGGGCGGGTGCTTTCCAGCTTTTTCGGCAGTTGGGCAGTCTGGTGCAGGAACGGACGGCGCGGCTCGAGGAGGCGTTGCACCAGAGCGCGGAGCGGCAGCGGCAGCTGACGGTGGCGGAGCGCGAGGCGCGCAGCAACGAGGCGCGATTCACGGAGGTCTTCCGCACGACGACTTCGGGCCTGCTCCTGACGGACGGCGCGGGCCGGGTGCTCCTCGCTAACCCGGCGGCGGAGCAGATCCTCCGTTCCGGGCAACAGCAGGCCGTAGGCCGCGATCTGATCGATTTGCTGGTGGACGGTGGTTTCGCGTCGGATCGGCCGGCACTGAGCCGCTTTTTGGCGGCAGCTGACCCCGAGTCCGTCTTTCGATTGGAGCGGCGCGGGAACGGCGAGGAGTTTTTCGGCGAGCTGCAGCTCCACGAGTTCGCGATGGGCGAGGTGCGCGGCCAGCTGGCCCAGATCACCGACATCACTCAGCGCGAGACGATGCTGCAGGCGGAGTTCCGGGCTCAGCGGATGGAGAGCATCGGCGCCCTTTCGAGCGGCATCGCCCACGACCTGAACAATTCCCTCGCTCCGATCACGATGGCGACGGAGATGCTCCGCCTGCGCTATCCGGACGAGAACGCACTGCTCAGCGTCATCGAGCAAAGCTCGCACCGGAGTTCGGCGATGGTGAAGCAGCTCGTCTCCTTCGCCAAGGGCACCGCGGGCGAACGCCGCACCGTTGCTTCTGGGCGCCTCATCTCGGAATTAGCGGCGATGATCCGCAGCACCTTCCCGGGCAACATTGTCGTGGAGACCGAGGTTGCGGCGGACCTGCCGAACGTGATCGGCGAGCCGACGCAGCTGTTCCAAGTGTTGCTGAACCTGAGCGTGAACGCGCGCGACGCGATGCCGCAGGGTGGTTGCCTGCGGATCACCGCGCGCCCCCGGCAAGTGGCACCGGGGGAGCAGGTCGGTTCCGCGAGCCCCCCGCCGGGTGCGTACGTGGAATGGGCGGTGGCTGACACTGGGGTGGGCATGACCCGCGAGGTGCTGGCGCGCATCTTTGATCCGTTCTTCACCACCAAGGGCCCCGACCGCGGTACGGGCCTCGGATTGGCCACCTCGCTGGGCATCATCCGCCGGGCGGGAGGCGTGATCGGGGTTGCCTCAGCCCCGGCGCAAGGCACGACCTTTCGGGTCCTGCTGCCCGTGGCGCCGCGGGCCGCGGAGGTAGTGACCGAGCCGGCGCCCCCCCAACCGGACGAGATCGGCGGGGGCAAGACCGTCTTGGTCGTCGACGACGAGGCGGCCCTCCGTGAGACCACCCAACTGCTGCTGGCGGGAGCCAACTACCAGGTGGTGGTCGCCGCTGACGGGGTGGAGGCGCTGCGCCGCGTAGAGGAGCTGGGCGACCGGCTGGCGGTAGTGATCACCGATGTGAACATGCCCGGCCTCGACGGCCTCAGCTTGACGAAGGAGCTGCGCCGGCGGGGCATTCGACTGCCGGTGGTGGTGACAGGTGGTCTACTCGGCGAAGCAGAGATCCGCGCTTTCCGCGCGCTGGAAGTGGAGCTGTTCCTGCATAAGCCGTTCTCCCGGTCGGACCTGTTCGCCGCCCTGCGCCAAGCCCTGGGGGCGGGCCCAGGTATCCGCGGTTAGCCGCGAGGAGGCGGCTGAGCCTAGGCCGCGAACAGGCGCTTCATCTCGGCGAGAAGACGCGGCACGGCAGTGGCTGGATCTTCCTTCGCCTCGTACTCCAGGGCGACCCAGCCCTGGTAGCCGCCGTCGCGGAGGAGCTTGGTCAGGCGGCCGAGGTCCGCGGCGACCCGTTGCCCGCCGATCTGGATCTCCGTCTTGAACTGCACATTCACCGCGTGGGGCACGCAGGCCGCGAAGTCCCGGTAGGGGTCGGCGGACTTGAAGTTGCCGGAGTCCAGATTGATCCCGACCCACGGGTTGCCGACGGCGCGGACCATCCCCAGCAGCGCCTCGGAGGTGCTGATCGAGTCGTGGTTCTCGAGGCCGAGGAAGATCCCCTTCCGGCCCGCGTACTCCCCGCACTCCTCCAGGGCGCTGATGACCAGCTTGTCGGCCTCGGCGCGGGGGATCTCCTTGGTCACCCCGGCGAAGACCCGGATGTGGGGTGCCCCGAGTACGGCGGCGCGGTCGATCCACTGCTTGGTCAGGCGAATCTCGGCGTCGCGCTTTTCCCCACGGGGGTGGGAGAAATTATTGCCGATGGCGGTGCCGCTGAGGGCGACTCCCCGCAGAAAGGCGTGGCGGCGCAGACGGAGCAGGTAGGCGTCGGTTTCCTCGGCGAAGAAATAGGTCGTCGGCTCGGCATCGACCCCGTGGGCGGCGCAGAAATCAAGGAAGCGGAACATGTCCGTGGCCTTGCCCGCGGGGACCTTCGGGTTGGCCTTGCCCCGCATCACTGGGAACGTGTCGCGGAACGAGTAGGCAGCGAGCGCGGGGCGGAGGACGGGGCGTCCGGTGCGTCCCAAGGGAGACGCAGCGGCGCGGCCGGGAGTCGCGGTGGCGGCGAGAGCAAGGCTAGCGGCGGAGGCGCGGAGGAAGTCGCGGCGGGGCAGGGAGGTCATTGGGGTGGTGGGGAATCGAACGCGGACGAAAGGGGCGGGCAACGGTTTTCCGGGCGGTTTCAGCTGGTCAGCGTCAGATGACCGGAGGCGGCTTTGATGGCCACGACGCCAAGGTTCTTGGCCGCGTGGGCGGCAAAGCAGGGCAGGAGGGAGTGCCCGGGATTCCAGGGCGCGAAGCGGACGGTGTAAAACCAGAGTGAGCAGAGAAAGAGCAGCGCGGTGCTGAACGAACCCTTCAGGGTGAGGGTGAGTCGGAAGCCAGCGTCGTCCCAGGCCCAGAGGAACGGGTGCAAGAGGGCGAAGAGCCCCGAGGCGGCGACGATCCCGGCCCAGCGGACCGCGTTGCCGTGGCGATCGAGCACCAGCCAGCCGCGGAAGATGACCTCCTCGATCACGGGGGCCGCGAGGACCGAGTAGGCGGCAAAAGCGAGGTTCATCCGCGTCTGCTCCCCCGCGATCCCGAGCGTGAGTTCGCCGGCGGTCTCGAGCGCCAGCAGCGCCAAGGCGCCGGTGATCGCGAGACCGACCGCGCGGGGTGGCGCCGATACCGCTCCGGGAAAGCCCCCGCGCACGGACCGCCCGGCTTGGGCGGCCCGCAGGTCGTCGCGCCAGAGTTTGGCGCAGAAAAGGCCCGCGAGGGTCAGTACGAGCAGGACGAGGGGGGATTGCATCTCGATCGCGGGAGGTGGACCAGCGGGTTTGATTGGTGATTTCCGAAAACCCACTTAGGGTCCAGTCGCCAATGAGTTCCGCTGCTGTCCTCCCCGCCTCCATGATGCCGGCTGCCCCTGCGGCAGAGCCGGGGATCGCCCCCGCTGGCGTGTTCGGGCGGCTCGCGGGACATCAGGCGGCGCTCGACGCCTTCCTGCGGGAGCAATTGGCGGAGTTCGAGCCGGAGATTCGGGATTTGGCCTCCAACGAGTAGGCGGCCAAATCC
>JBEDEF010000231.1:0-3436 GCA_041175845.1 Verrucomicrobiota bacterium | reverse complement strand
ACGGACTTTGCCGGGTCCGTGCGCTCCCCGCCCTCGTCTCTCCCTTGCGCGCCCTTTCCCCGCGTGGGGAACGGGCCTTCTGGCGGGGTCGTCCCGCCGGGTGAGGCGCTGGCGTTCTGGTCGGCGCAGTAGCAACCGATACCCTCTGGGGTGACTGCGTGGATCCGCGGTTCGAAACTTCCCGCGGACCTGACTCGGCTGGGCGTAGTTTCTAATCACGCCTCGCCGCACAGTTCCTGATTCGTGCGTGGACTGACCGGACACGACTCCGGCCAGAGGAACTGGTGAGATATGCCTGGGCGCGGCTTGCGTCGCGTCGAGGGGAGGGCGGCACCAGTTGCCGCCTTCCTTTCCCCGGTTGCCCGGGAGTATCCCAGTCGTGCTCTCAGCGGCGTTTTTCAGGCCGCTGCACCGCGACTGTTCTATCAAGGAACAGCGAAAACCCTGTCCCGCCGGCCCCGAAACGAAAGCAAATGTTCTTCACCATCGCTGCACCGGCGCGAGCGGTGAACAACTTGGGCCCAAGCTTATTCACCCGTTATTCACCGCCGGCGCCGGGTCCGCTCCAGTGTTTCACCCGGAGGGCGCCACCGGAGCCCTCGGATCGGCGTGTCGCGTAGCCGGGATCGGACGAGGCCTTTGGCGGATGACCCTCAGCGTGAGGAAAGGATATCGATCCCCTCCAGCCCGAAGTGCGGGGCGGCGGCGAGGAGGTGGCGATCGTGGCTGTAGATCGCTTTCAGGCCGGCTTTGGCCGCGCAGACCAGATGAAGCGCATCCGCGGCGCGGATGAAGACCGACGGCTGCAGGGCCGCGAGGCGAGCGCAGGCGTCATCGAACAGATTGTTTTCCAGCGGCAGCCAAATGATGAGCCGACGCGTCTCATCCGCGGCCAACTGCGCCAAGGACTGTCCCAGCCCGACGGTGTCGATCCGACCCTCCCGCTGATGGCGCTTGAGGCCGGAAACCAGTTCCAGTTTGCCATGACGCGAGCAAACGAATCCGCGCCGGCCAGTCCTCCACGCGGTGACTTCCGCGGATCCGTTTTCCTGGGCGTACAGCTTCAGCAGGTAGGAGGTGTCCAGATAGTGCACCGTGACCTCACCGGGCGTCTCGCTCTTCCGAGATAATCAGGGTGGAATCAAAATTGATCTTGGGCAGCTTGCTCCAATCGCGTCCTCTGAAGATTGGCTGCAGAACTTCGGGGGCAGGCGCGGCCCGAGGCGAAGCGACCTTGCGGCTGCGATCGCTAATCAGCAGTTGCGACTTGGCTGCCCGGGGCGCCCAAGATCCCGTGCGGGCCTGAAGCTTTCGGGAGGGCTTCTTTTTCATACCGGGAGGGCTGTCATCGTTTACCCGAGGGTCAAGGGTCTCGCCGACCCTAGTTTAGGGGGGAACAGCGTACCCGCCTCACGTCGCCCACGCGCGATCGCCTGTCTTCAGCGGCACCGACCCACGGTACGCGCCTGGCACCGGATCATATCGGAGCGCCTGCGTCGCCCCCGCCTCCGAGGTGAAGTAGCCCAGTAGGACCAGATCCTTCAGGTGCCGCCACGGCGCGACTCCCTCCACGTTCGCCGGCGGGCGCCGCTCGATCTCCACCAAGAGCGCCTCGCGCTCGGCCGCCGACAAGTTCGCCCAATTGCGGGAGCCGGCGGCCGCACGCACCCGGGCGAGGACTTGCCGCAGGGCCGTCGCGGCCGCGGGCGGGTAGCAATCGGCGGTCATCCGCAAAATAAAGCGCCCGATGGCGACGGAGCCCGCGCCCGGGGAACCGGGAGTGGCGGGCAGAATGGTGTCGCCGATCCCGTCGAGCAGCGCCGCCTCGGCCTCAGTCCAGCCCTCGGGCCGCGGCAGGGCGGCCCAGGTGCGGTGCGGGAGGGTGCCGAGCGCGGCGACGGCCGCGAGTTGGGCGGCGTGGCGGAGCAGGGTGCGGCGGTTCACAGGGTGCCTTTCCGGAGTTCCTCGACCGCATGCCGGGCGGCCCGGGCGGTGAGCGCCATGAAGGTGAGGGAAGGGTTCTGCACGCCGGTCGAGGCCATGCAGGCGCCGTCGGTCACGAAGACGTTCGGGCAGGTGTGGAACTGGTTCCAGCGGTTGAGGAGCGACTGCCGCGGATCGCGGCCCATCCGGACGCCGCCCATTTCGTGGATGTCGAGTCCCGGGTTCCGACGGTCGTCGGTCGCGCGGATGTCGCGGGCGCCGGCGGCCTCGAGCATCGCGCGGCCCTGCGCCAGGAAATCGCGGATCATCCGCTCGTCGTTGTCGGTGTAGCCGATGGACGTGACCAGTTGCGGGATGCCCCACGGGTCACGCCGGTTGGCGGAGAGCCGCACGTGGTTTTCGTACCGCGGAATGGTCTCGCCCTGCATCATCATGTAGATGCCCCAGGGGCCGGGCTGAGTGAGACCTTCCTTGTAGGCGGCGCCGATCCCGGGAGCGCCCTGACCGCGCGTCCAGCCGCGGCGGGCGGCGCTGAAGAAGACCATGTAACCCCGTTGGAAGTCCGTCTCCTGCTTGGCGACGTTGCGGAAGTTGGGCATCATCGGCTGGGTGGGCCGGCGGCCGGAGTAATAGGCGTCCGCGAAGCCATCGAGGGAGGCGTTGAGGCTGCCACGGTAATTGTGGAAGGCCACGTGGCGGCCGAGGAGCCCGTGGTCGTTGCCCAAGCCGGCCGGGTAGCGCTTGGAGCGCGAGTTCAGCAAAATCAGGTTCGTGTTGAGGCAGGCGGCGTTCACGAAGATCACCTTCGCGAAGTACTCCGTGACGGTCTTGGTCGCGGCGGAGATCACGCGGACCCCGGAGGCGCGGCCCGTGGCTTCATCGTGGAGAATGGATTCGACGACGGAGCCGGGGCGGACGGTGAGGTGCCCCGTCTTGGCGGCCCACGGGAGGGTCGAGGAATTGGAGGAGAAATAGCCGCCGAACGGGCAGCCGCGGTAGCACAGGTTGCGGGACTGGCACTTGCCGCGGCCCTGCGCGAGGTGTTCCGGCCGGGCCTCGGTGAGGTGGGCGCAGCGGCCCTGCACCACGCGCCGGCCGGGGAATGCGGCCTCGATGCGTCCGGCCATCGAACGTTCGGCATCATTCATCTCCCAAGCCGGGAGGAATTCGCCGTCCGGCAAGCCGTCGACGCCGTCGCGGTTGCCGCTGATCCCGACGAAGCGTTCCACGTGGCTGTACCAGGGGGCGAGTTCCTCGTACGTCAGCGGCCACTCGGCGAAGCCGTCGCGGGCGGGTCCCTCGAAGTCGTGGTGGCTCCAGCGCTGGGTCTGACGGGCCCAGATGAGCGATTTGCCGCCGACCTGGTAGCCGCGGATCCAGTCGAAGGGCTTTTCCTGCACGTAGGGGTGCTCGGCGTCCTTGGCGAAGAAGTGTGCCGTGGCCTCGTCGAAGGCGTAGCACTTACGGGTGATCGGGTTGGCCTGGACGAGGG
>JBEDEF010000230.1:0-22927 GCA_041175845.1 Verrucomicrobiota bacterium | reverse complement strand
AGGCCGTTGTTCGCTACCGAAGAAAACCCATTCGGCTCCGATCGTCGAACGAGCCCGCCGGTCCCGACGCGAAGCGCGTGATTCGCTCCGCGATTCTCCCGGCCGCACCCCAATGCCAGCGTCGCAACAGCGAACAACGGCCTGACCCCTTATGGGGCGGTGGCGCTCAGGCCAAGATCTTGAACTGGAAGGACCAGCTCCAGCAGCCCGGGCCCGAGAAACTGGAGTAACGGCAGGACTCGCGGCGCCAACCGAAAGCGCAGGTGCGGACCGGCAAGATCACCGCGTCCGTGGCGTGGGCACTAAGGATTTGTTTTCTTCCGATTCTTCTCCATTCCCTCCGAATTGTTTGAGTACGGTAACCCTACAGCAGATCTCAATATTTTCCGGACTCAGCCATGAGCAGATCCTGCGCATCGAAAGGCTCGGAGAACGCGTCACATTGACCGCAGGAGAATATCTGGTGCGCGAAGGGGATCGCTCGCTCGATGTGTATCTTATCCTTAGCGGTCGCGCCGAAGTGAGCAAGGGCGTTGGTCAGATGCGGGTCACCGTGCTCGGTGCCGGAGCGATCGTCGGGGAGATTGCGCTGATCGAACGCGGGGCACGTTCAGCCTCGGTTCGAGCGATCGAACGCCTGGACGTCCTGGCCTTGCGCGAGAGCCGCTTCATCGATCGACCGGAGCTTTCGGATATCTACCCCGCGCTGATGCGCAATGTCTCGCGCGAGCTTTGCGAACGGGTGCGCGAGCAAAACGACGTGACCGTCAAGTCCCTCGCGGCTCGCGTGTCCATGGCAAGGTTCATCGTGAACTTTCTCATGCTGTCGTCGCTTTACACCATTTCCCTTGGGGTGTTGCTGCGTCTTAAACAGCCCTTCGCCTCGCCCACTTTCATCACGCTCGGGCTGCTCGTCGTTTTCGTCGCCGCACTCTTCCGGTTCATGCGCAAGAGCGGGCACCCGCTTTCGACTTATGGTCTCACGCTGAACGGTTGGCAGCGTTCACTCAAAGAGTCGCTCATCGCAACCGCCGGGTTCATGCTTCTCACCCTGCTGGTGAAGTGGGTCATTGTTCGCACCGTTCCCGCGATGGCAGGCAAGCCGCTGATCGATCCGGTTGGCTCGTTCACCGATTATGCTTTGCCATTCTCGTGGAGCTCCTGGTTCCTGTATGTTGCGCTCTATACGCTGTTCTGCCCCATCCAGGAGTTCGTCGCTCGCGGGGGAATTCAAAGCGCGCTGCAACAGTTTCTCTCGGGGCCGACCGATCACCCGTCGACCGCCAGCAAGTGGATGGCAAACCTGATTGCAAACTGTGCTTTTGTGGCCGTCCACATGCATATATCGATCAGCTTCGCCCTCCTGGCATTTATCCCTGGCGTGCTCTGGGGCTGGCTCTACTCGAGGCAGCCGACGCTGGTCGGCATCTCAATTTCGCATGCCGTCATTGGCGTCTGGGCCGGCTTCGTCGTGAATATCCACGCCTGATGCCTGGTGGCCCGATGACACTACATGACAAGATCGCCGAACGCTATGACGAGGATTACGCCGGACTTCTAGCTGGGGCCAGATCTCGATGGGAAACGCAGATCCACGAGGTTTTGCGTCCTCAAGCCGATTATCGAGTGCTCGACATTGCCGCCGGGACTGGCGTGTCCCTGGCGTACCTCGAAGCGCAATGGGAAAAGCTGCATCTCTCGGCCATCGACCTCTCGCCCAAGATGCTCCAAGTGGCACGGCGAAGGATTTCGTCCCCACTGCGCTGCATTTGCGACAACGCCCTCAACGCCGAACGCCATTTCGCCGCCGAGTCACTGGACCTGATCCTCTGTCACTTCCTCTTCTCGCATGTCGATCCCCGGAGCATACTGCAGTCCCAATACCGACTGCTTCGTCCGGGCGGACACGTCTCGATCATCACCACCACAAAGGAACAGTTCCGCGGCCTCCTTGAAGGACCCTGGTCCTTCCCGGGAAGGGTGTTCCGCATCAATCGCGAGTTCGAGAAATCATCTCTGGTGGAATCACACGAAGATAACATCTCACGGATCGAACAGTCAGGATTTGAGATCGTTTCTGCGGAACGGCACCGCCCCTCATGTGTCATTCCCGATCGCGAGTCATTTTGGGATTTTGGGTTTCGGGCGGGGTGGCTAATGAGCGTGTTTGACGGCAAGCCGCATGCCAAGTTGGCGATCGTTCGAGCAGCCGTCTGCGTGCTCGATTGGATGATCCCGGATTTGTTTCCTTTGCCATTGACCGCAGACATGTCGCTGGTGGTCGCGCGCAAGCCCGTCCGGGCGCGACAGACATGACTCTGAGCGGAGCCTAAACCTGCCAACCAGCGGGAATGAGAGCACGGTTCGCTGCCGGTCGGCTCCTTTCCCATCGGCCGGTCGGGTTCCGGATCACGAACTCTTACTCTTCCTTCATCAAGTAGACACCATCCCATTCTCCGGGAGCGGCTCGTGTTTGTAGTAGCCCGGAACGGGGTCAGGCCGTTGTTCGCTACCGAAGAAAACCCATTCGGCTCCGATCGTCGAACGGGCCCGCCGGTCCCGACGCGAAGCGCGTGATTCGCTCCGTGATTCTCCCGGCCGCACCCCAATGCCAGCGTTGCAGTAGCGAACAACGGCCTGACCCCTTCCGGGGGCGTGGGTGTTCGGTATTGGCTCGCGCCGCCGCCGGCTTTCCCGGGCTTGATCGCCGCGGGCTGAAGCCGGCAGGCCGCGACTCACGCGATCCTGCCCGTCAGGCCCGGCGACGGTTCCGGCCGCAACCGCCTTTTCTATCTCCCGATCCAGGAGGCGCGACGTTCCCGGTGACCGGGGCAGGATGCCCCGGCTGCACCAAACCGCGGCTGGCGGCAGCGCCGGGCGCCCACCCAGGCCCCGGCTGCAGCCTGCACCCGCTGGTTCAGAAACTGCCCTTAAGACCGATGGTCCAGAGCGAACCGAAGTCCTGCCGCTGGCGGAGCTGGGCGTGGGCCGGGGTGTTGGGACCGGTGATCTCGACGTCGTCCACCGGCTGGTTGATGTTCCGCAGGTTCGCGAAAAGCGCGAGCCGCCGGGTGATCGCGTACTCCCCGGACACGTCGATGTAGGAGCGCTTGGAGCCCCAATTGTAGGTGCCCGGCTCGATGCTGCGGCCATTGACCATCCCGCGGCGCTGCCGGCTGAGGTAATTCCAATTGAGCCGTAAGTTGTACTGGGGCCGCGACAGGCTGATGCCCCAGCTGCCGCTCTTGGGGAAGAAGCCGGCGAATTGCGCCGCGGCGCTGCCCGTGGCCCGCTGGGCGCTGCCGTTGGCGTAGAATTGCACGCCGCGCGCCCAGGGGGGCAGGAAGGTAAGCGCCTGGCGATAGTTGACGTTGTAACCCTCCATCCGCACCCGCGTGGGGAGGTTGTACTGGGTGACGACATCATACGGGTCGTAGACCGTCGCCTCGAGGCCGTAGAGCGCGAGAAAGTCGGGCGTGGCATCGAGGACCGTATTGCCGAAGAAGTTTTGGAAATCGCGGCGGAAGGCGCCGACGGAGAGCTGGCCCACGCGCTCGAAATAGTACTCGAGGCTGACCTTGGTGCTCCGCGCCTGCCACGCCTTGATGCCCACGTTGTTGACCGAAATCCGGTTGGTATTGCTGGGGGGCGACTCGACATCGGGCAACGTCAGGCCGCCGGAATACTGGTTGAAGCTGGGCCGGCCCAGCGACTGATACCAGGCGACGCGCGCCAGAAGGTTTTCGCGCACCTGATAGGTCGCGTTCACGCTCGGGAGGAGGCGCAGGTATTCCTTTTCCGCCCGCTGTCCCCGATCGATGAAGGTGAGCTGCGAGATGCCCAATGCATCGCTCGCAATCGTGAGCGGCCGGCCGTTCGCACCCAGCATGACCCGACCCGCGGCGTCGCGCCGGTAGTTGCGGGTGGGATCGGTGAGCGGGCCCTCGGCGGAAATGTTGGTCTGCTCGGCCCGCACGCCACCGGTCAACCGGAGCCGGGTGGCCAGCAGCCGGAGGTCACCGCGCAGGTAGACGGCGGAAATCAGCTCCTCGGAGTGCTTCGAATTGCTGATCTTCGAGCGATACTCGGCATTGGCGTCCGCCGTGAATTGGCCCGGCCGCGCGCGGTAGAACTCCCACAAGCCCTCGTTGCTCAACCACTGGATGCGGGGAAAGCCATAGGGGCCGGTCCGGGTGGAGAAATCACGATCCAGGAAGGGCGCCGCGCCGTCGTCGCCGCCCACGGGAGTGGTACTGGACCGGCCGTCGGCACCGACATAGGTGAAGGCCCGGTTGTGGGTGCGGTAGTCGCTCATGCTCTGCCGCAGGTCGAAGCCGACCTTGACCGAAAGCGGCCAGCGCCCGCCGAAATCGCGGCGGAGGTTGCCGAACGCGGTGCGATGGCGGCTGACGGAGCGGCCAAGACTGCTGCCGGTGGTGCTCAGCGCGTAGCTGGACAGCTGGTACGGATCGACCGGGGCGCCGGTCGTGCCGTCGGTGACCGTGATGCGTCCGGGACGAAGGTAGAAGATCTCGTCGAAGGACACGGTGACCCCGGTGCGCCGGACGAGGCTCGTCTGGAGGTAACCCTTGTCGATGTCCCGGAACTGATTGGTGGCCTGCGAAAGGCCGAAGCCGGCCTCGACCTTCCAGAGCGGGCCGTCGTGGCGGAAGGTGACGCTGGGCATGACCGTGCGGCTGAGGCGGTCGCGGGCATTGGTATTCTGCCGGATCTCGCCGGCGCCGGTGAAGCCGTGCGTGTGCGTGGGGGAGAAGTCGCCCGGCAGCACGCGGTTCACCAGGAAGGTCAGGTTCCGCTGGTTGTAGTAGGAATGGAACGTGCCGTATTGGAACGAGAAGGACAGGCGGTCGACCGGGGTGAGCCGGTAATCGACCGTGAGGCCGAGGGAGGTGCGGTCACGGCCGGTGGTGCTGTCGCGAATGAGATAGTCCGTGAGGTACGGCCGATCCGGCGTGGTGTCCGGCAGCGTGCCGCCATTGGTGGCCGCGCCGGCGCCGCGCCACGTGTTGGTCATGATCGGCTCGGAGGAGTATTGGGCGGAGGAGCCGCCGGACAGGGTGAAGCCGAACGCCTTGCTGACCGGAACGATCCAGGTGAACTCGAAGCCGGGCTGGACCTTGCGGGTGCGCTCGGCGCGCGGCCCGGGGGTCTTGTGGAAGTCCCGGGCATTGTCGCGCATGATGACGTAGGTGCTGCCGGTGAAAACGGGGCGCGCCCGCTCGAACGCGCTGCGCGGCACGAGGTTGATCGTGCCGGCCAGCGCGGAACCGGGCGATTCGGGCGTGGGGGAGAAGACAGCCTCGACGCGGGACATGTTGTTGATCGAGACGGAATTGAGCTCCACGTTGCGTCCGACGCCGGAGACCTCGGGCGTGGCCAGACTGAATCCCCCGACGCTCACCGGGACGTTTTCCGACGACACGCCGTCCATCGACACCTCACGGGGATCGCCCCCGCGGTAGCTCATGGTGATCCCCGGCAGGAGTTTCAGGAATTCGCCGATGTTGCCATCGGGCACGAGACCGAACTCGTCCGCGGCGACGACGCTGACGATGTTCGGGGCGAAGCGCTGCTCGTTGATCGCGATGGCCGCGCCGTCCATCTCGCGGGTGTCGGAGACGACGAAGGAGTCGAGTTTGACGGGCGCCCCGGCGGCGAGGGAGCGCGCGGGGGCGGCGAGCACAATATCGCGCTCCACGACCGCCGCGGCCGCCAAGGTGAGCGGAATCGCCTGGGGCTCCAATCCGGTGTAGAAAACCTCCAGAACGAGGGCGCCGGCCGGCACGGGGGCGAGCTGGTAGGTGCCGGTCTCATCGGTGAAGGCGACGAGATTGGTTCCGCGCACGGTGAGGCGGGCGTTGTTGAGGTATTGCCCGGAGGTGGCATGGCTCACGCGCCCGGAGAGGCTGGCCGTGGCCTGCGCCGCGAGCGGGACAGCGGAGGCGAGGAGCCCGAGAGCGGGCCGGAGCGAAACAAGAATCCTGCGGAGGAGGGGGTGCATGGGGAAGCGAAGGGAGCTGCAGGCGCGGTCACGCTGGCGAGCGAGCGGGGTTGACGGCGGGGGTGCGGTGCGAGGGCGAAAGCGTGGCGCGTTCGGCTGCGATGGAGCTACGCTGGCTCATTCGTTGGCCTTCTTGGCCCGCTTGGCCGCGGCGGCGGGCTGCGGGTAGCGCCGGACGGCGACGTCGTTCGGCTGCGGCGCGCCCGGGGTGCTGCGGCCACGGGAAATGAGCTGTTCGAACTGGGACTTCATGGCGGTGACGCGGCCGGGATCGGCGGCGGCGAGGTTCATGGTTTCGCCGAGATCGTGGGCGAGATCGTAGAGCGCGACGTCGGTGCCCGCTGGCGGGTCGGCGGCCAGGATCAGTTTCCACGAGCCGGAGCGGAATCCGGGTGTGCCCGTCGAGGCGCAGCTGACGGCGTTTTCCCGCACCGGCGCGGTGCCGCCGCGGAGGAGCGGCAGGAGGCTGAAGCTGTCCTCGCCGGCGTGGGCGGGCAGCGGGGTGCCCAGGATGTCGGCCAGGGTCGCGAGCACGTCGGCCTGGTGCACGAGTTGGTCGCAGGTGCTGCCGGGCGGCACGACTCCGGGCCAGCGCACGATGAACGGCACTCGGTGGCCGCCTTCATAGACCGAGGTCTTGTAGCCCCGGAGCGACCCGCTGGGGAAGTGCCCGCGCTGCTCGAGTTCCGGCACGCCGATATAGGGGGCGCAGCCGTTGTCGGAGGTGAACAACACAAGGGTGTTGCCCGCCGCTCCGCTTTCCTCGAGGGCGGCGAGGACGCGGCCAACGGCGGCATCCGTCTCCATCACAAGATCAGCGTAGGCATTGAGGCCGCTACGGCCCCGCCACTCGGCGTTGACGGAGAGCGGCGTGTGCGGCGAGGTGAGCGGCAGGTAGAGGAGGAACGGCTCGGGCCGTCGGGCGACCTCGGCGATGAACTGCACCGCGCGGTCGCGGAGCGCGGGCAGAATCGGCTCGAGGCTCCAGAGCGGCAACGCGGGGCCGGCGAGGCTGGCCTGGTTATTACCCAGCAAGCGCGTGGGCAGGAGCTCCGAGGGGAGGCCGACGGTCCGGTCGTTCTCCAGGAAGCAGTAGGGAGGCCAGTTGGGCACATCCGTGCCGAAATAGGTGTCAAAGCCGCGCGTGGTCGGCCCGCCGGGAATCGGCTGCGCGAAGACACGGTTCCACGCCGCGCGCTGCTCGTCGGTGGCGCGCTCCGCGGTCTTGGCCACCTGACGGAACCACGCGGAGTGTTCCGGCGCGATGGGCCAGTCCCAGCCGAGGTGCCACTTGCCGATGACGCCGGTGCGATAGCCGTGTTGCTTCGCGAGGGAGCCGAGGGTGAGGCGGTCCGGCGCGATCAGGGGTTCCCCGAACACCCCGACGATGCCGCTCTGCAGGCGGGTGCGCCAGTGGTAGCGGCCGGTGAGCAGCGTGTAGCGCGAAGGCGAGCAGACGCCCGAGGACGAGTGGCCGTCGGTGAAGCGCATGCCCTGCGCGGCGAGGCGGTCGAGGTGCGGCGTCGGAATCTTGCCGCGCTGGGGATTGTAGCTCCGCACATCGCCATAGCCGAGATCGTCGGCAAGGATGACCACGACGTTGGGTTTCGGCGGGGGAGTGGCGGCGGCGCGAAGCGGCAGCGGCAGCGCAAGTCCGGCGCCGGCGAGGAAGAGAGGGACCCGGCGGGCGAGGCGGGATAACGGGGACAGCAGGCGCGGACGGGAGGGGTAATCCACGGGCATCGTTTTGGGGCGGAGACTGGGCGGTAGACTTACTGAGCCTAGCCGTTTGTCACGTACTTCGTGACCAAACAGCTGGTAGCGGATCCGCTTGGAACGAAGAGAGGGAGCGAGGCGACTGCGATCAACGGACGGAGACTTGGTGGGGACTCGCGAGCCTACAGCCACCGTAGCCCGAACACAAAGAAGGCGCAGACCGCGACGCCCGCCCCCAAGGCAGCCGCGCTGCCGAGCCACTGGTCGCGGCGTTCGCGGGCGAGCACCACGCTGGTTGCCACCAACAGGAGGAGACCGCCGGCCAAGGCATCCATGGCGAAACTCCACAGCTGCGTGAGCCACCAGTCACGTTCGGCGGTAGGCGCGTGGGCGCGGGTGCCCGTGAAGGTATGCAGGGAGCGGAAGAATCCCCAGCCGTTAACCCGGATCTCCTGGATGGTCGCACTTTGCTGCTCGGTATCGACGCGCACCTCGACCGTCCGACCAGGACGTTGTACCCGAAACTCGAAGCGTTGCAGCGTCGGCCGGGTCGCCGTCCATTCGACTTCTCCCGCGAGGTCCAGCTGGCGCATCAGATCCTGCGCCCGCGCCAAGTCCCCCCCTCCTTGCGCCAGCGTGACGCGCTGCGCTCGGCTCGTCTGCTGACGCTGCGGCCAGAATTCTGCGAACCGCCATGCGTGATTCAGCAACAAACCCGAAACCGCAAAAAGCCACAGGAAGACGAGAAAGTAGAGGCCCAGGTAAAGGTGGAGCTTCGTATTCCACGATTTCCACGCGCGCCGCGGTACCGTGGCCGGGTTGATCCCTGGAGCGCTCATGCTGTCGCAATGGCGCCGACGAGGAGCACGACCGTCGCCGCGCCGCCGCCCACCAGCACCCAACCGACCGCTCGTTCCGCCTTCAAATTCCACCAAAGGCAGAGGCCCGAGAGGGTGAGAACCAAGATGCCATACACCACCACATCGGCGGTCACTGCCCACCAACTCATATAGGTCCAGTTGCCGCGGAACCGGACGTTGTGCGGCCCCGGCATCTTGTGCAGGTAGTTGAGCGCTTCGGCCAAGCCGCGCTCCTCGTACTCGATCGTCGCGGTCCCCAACTTCAGATCGACCTCGACCCGAGTGCTTTCGCCGGGCTTCGTGACCGGTACGAAGAGCTTTTCCGTTTTGGCATGGTGGCGCACGTAATCGATCTCCCCGGTTACGCCGAGCTGACTGAGAATATCCCTGGCGTACGGAATCGAGCCGACGTCTCCGGAAGGTAGCCTGACGGTCGCCGAACGCTTGGCCGCCGGCTGTCCCACTGCGGAGCGGCTGGGGTGATTGAGCTGAAACGTGCTGATCGCGAAGAGCAGAACAAAGGGGCAGAGAAACAATCCCGCATAGAGATGCAGGTCGCGAAGGCGTGAAGAGAGGACTTTCACGGGGTCGAAGGCTCGGCCTGACCGGCAGTCTGGCCCGACCGTCCTTCGCGCGCCAGCCTCCGCTCCCAATACCACGTGAAGAACACCGGGACGGAGAACAGCGACACGAGGTCGAAAATCATCCCGCCAACCACGGGCAGCACCATGGGCGTCATCAGCTCCGAACCGCGGCCAGTCGACCAGAGCACGGGAATCAGGGACAACATCGTAGTCATGTTCGTCATGATGGCTGGGCGGCGCCGCCGCAGGCCGGCGATAAAGACGCGGCGATGCACTTCGGCCATCGTCCCGGGATGCGTCTTAAACTGCTGCTGGAGATAGGTGCCGAGGAGAATACCGTCGTTGAACATCACGCCGAGGAGCACGAGGAATCCGACCACCACAGCGGTCGTCATCTCCGCGCCCCAGAGCCAGACGAAGCAGAATCCGCCCGCCGTCGTGACGGTCGCGTTGCACAGGATGATGATGCTCGTGATGAGCCACGACCGAGTACCGACATAGATCAGGATCACCATCACCAACATTGACGCACTGATGATCCAGCGCAGCGTCTCGTCGGCTTTGACTTTCTGCTCGTAGCGACCGACCCAGCGATAAGTCGCGCCGGCCGGTAATTCCAAGCGGCCGTCTGCCAGAGCCGCCCGCACGCGCGCCTCCGCCTCCCGGACGACCTCCACTTCGCCGCGCCCACGCGCATTGAGCAGCACGTATTGGGTCCGCTTGCCGCCCTCCGAGCGGATCGCCATCGGTCCAATCGTGTAGGTGAGGCCCGCTTCGCTCGGGCGCTCCCGGATCATGCGTACCTGTTGCGCCGCGACGGCGTCCCAAACTTCGCGCGGCCACGGATCGCCCGCGGGCACCGTCAGCTCGGCCCGATGAGGCGCCAAGACCGTAAAATTGCGCTGGGCCGCGAGTGGCAGACGCTGGAGCATGGCCTCCGCATCCAGACCGCTCTCCGCAAATTGCAGCGTGTACACCGTCGGAATCGCGAGCAGGTTCGCCAGTGGAATGGCACCGTGACCCGCGGCGGCGGGAATCGGTAGCTGGAGCAACTCGTCCGGATCGTCGCGTCGCTCGCGCTGGTAGCGGATGCGGATGGGATAGCGAAGCGCGCCTTCGACCGAATAAGTCACCGCCATGCCACCCAACGCACTCTCCACCGACTTCATCACTTGTTCGGTGCTGAGTCCGAAACGAGCCAACTTCGCGGGATCGAGCCGGATCTCCGCATAGGGTTTGCCTCCCTCGCGCTGCATTTGAACGTCGGCGGCCCCAGGTGTCGGCTGGATGACTTTTTCCGCCGCTTCCGCGAAGCGCTCGAGCGCGTCCGTATCGTCACCCAGAATCTGCAAGGCGATCAGGCTGCGGATGCCGGTCGAGAGCATGACGACGCGTGTCTCGATGGGCTGCAGCCAGCTCGGCGCGACCCCGGGAATGTCGCTGATCGCGGCGAGCGCGGCGCGCACTTCCGCGAGCGTGCGCGGCCGGGACTGCACTTTGCCATCGGGCTGCATGATTTCGTGGGTCGGCCATTCCCCGTAGGGCTTCAGCAGCACCACGGTCTCGATCATCCCGATGGGCGCCGGGTCGAGCGCAGTTTCGGCGCGTCCCATTTTCCCCATGACGCTCGCCACTTCGGGGATCGATTCGATCAGGCGATTTTGCGCGAGCATGATCCGCTGCGTTTCGCCCAAGCCGCCCGTCGCGGGAAGAGAAGGCATGAACAAGAGCGCGCCTTCGTCGAGCGGGGGCAGGAAGCTTGAGCCCACGCCCGGGAACCACTTCGTCATGGCGGCGTCGAGCTGGGTTCGGGAAAAATCCGCCCCGGCCAGCAAGAATACCTGGCGGAGCGGCCAACTCAGCGTTGGCCAGCCGGCGCCGAGCAAATATCCGCCCAGCGCCATCGAGACGATGGCGATGGTAAACGTCACCTTGTGGCGCTGGAGGCGATGGTAGGCCCATTCATAAGCGACATGAATTCCACGGCTCATGGGATTCTCCTCGTAGTTGACGAGGCGTTCGCGGCCGATCCGCCAGATGGCTGAGCCCACCAAGCCCGCCAACAGCGGCGCCAAAATCCACCCTGGGATGGTGATCGCCCAGCGGCCGTACTCCATGGGCAAGGACCAGCCGTCGCGGACGAACCAACCGAACGTTAGGCCGCCGGCCAAGCCGGCTAAAGCGAGGAGGAACGGCTTCCGCACCTGCCAAGGGGGCAGCAGCAGCCGGCAGAACACGGGGACGAGCAGCGTGCCAAAGATCACGGCGCCGCTGATCGCGAGGGATTTCGTGAGCGCGAGTGGTTGAAAGAGTCGCCCCGCCTGATCCGTCAGCGCGAAAATCGGCAGAAAGCCGATGACGGTCGTGGCCGCCGACGTCAGCAACGGGCGCGCGACTTCCTGCGCCGCGTGAATCACCGTATCAGTGATCTCGGAATTGAAGGGCGAGGAGGGCATCGGACGGCCCTCGCGCTTGCACCGGTCCTGCAGGTCCACGAGGTGCTGGGTGATGTTTTCGGTCATGATGATCCCGAAATCGACCATTACCCCGATCGCGATCGCGATGCCCGCCAGGCTCATGATGTTCGCGCTCACGCCGAAGCTATGCATCACGAGAAAGGTGAAGAGCATCCCGAGTGGCAGACTCACCGCGACCGCCAGGCTCGCCCGCACGTGCAGCAGGAAGGCGACGACCACGATGACCGTCGTGACGATCGCTTCGGCCAGCGTATCCGTGACCGTCTCGGTCGTCTCGCGAATCAGCTGAGAGCGGTCATAGAACGGAACCACGCTGAGCTGTTCGCGCGCCAAGGTGGGGGCCAGCTCGAACAGTCGCTGTTTCACGGCGCCGATAACCGTCTTCGGATCCTCCTGCACCCGCATCGCGACGATCGCCCCAACCTG
The DNA here is from genome assembly GCA_041175845.1 of Verrucomicrobiota bacterium. GTDB lineage: Bacteria > Verrucomicrobiota > Verrucomicrobiia > Opitutales > Opitutaceae > ER46. Next base: position 10,842 of record JBEDEF010000230.1, on the reverse strand, counting down.
CTCTTGATAACCATCGGCCAGCAGGCCTTGACGGAACTGGCCCCCGACTTGCACCTGCGCCACGTCGCCGAGCCGTAGGCCCGCCCCCTTTAACCGGTCCCCGCGAATGACGATATTTTCGACGTCAGCGGCGGACCGGATGAATCCGACACCGCGAATCATAGTCTCCACACCCGTTTGCTCGATGCTCATCGCGCCCACGTCGCGACCGGCGTTCTGCACCGCCAGCATGAGCATTTCGAGCGTGATGCCCTGTTCCTCCAAGCGGGCGGGGTCGACGTCGATTTGATATTCCCGCACGACGCCCCCCGCGGGCGCGACCTCCGCGACGCCCCGGACGGCGCGCAAGGCAGGCACGACGATTTGATCGAGGAGGAAACGCTTCTTTTCGGTGCTGTGCGGGCCTTGCAGGGTGAACGCATAGACCTGTCCCATGGCCGTTGCATCGGGCCCCAGTCGCGGATTCACGCCGGTCGGCAGAATGCCTTGGAGTTGAGCGAGCCGCTCCAGGACGCGCGTGCGGCATTCATACAGCTGACGGCGCTCATCGAAAATCACATAGATGTAGCTCGCGCCATAGAGCGACAGGCCGCGGACCGTCTGCACGCCCGGCAGCCCTTGCAGCTCGCGGGCGAGGCGCGAGGTGACTTGCGCATCCAGGTCCTGCGGGCTCTTCCCTGGCCACTCGGCCCACACGATCACCTGATTATCGCTCAGGTCGGGAATCGCATCGACGGGCACGTGACGCCACGCCCAAAACCCGGCCACCGCCAGCGCCAGAGAGGCCGCGAGCGTGAGCAACGTATTTCGGATGACAAAAGAGAGCATCTAAGCGGGGACAAGCGAGCGGGCGACACGGGGCCAGGTGCGCCTTGGCTTCATTTAGTGCTGGTGACCACCCGTGGGCGCGACGGCGCCCTGAGGGAAAAGCAAGCTAGCCGTGCCGGCGAGCTGGGCTTGGCTGTCGATGAGGAAGACCCCTTGGGTCGCGACCTCGTCGCCAGCCTTCAGGCCGGCGCGCACGACGTAGACATCGTTCCCGGATTCGTTCTCGAGTCGCGGTCCCAAGGCGAGCGGGGCGAGTTCGAACCGCAGCCGGCCGTCCGGCTGACGCGCAACGACCCGCCAAGCCACGTGGCGGACTCCGGTCGAGAGCACGGCCGTCTTCGGGATAAGCGGAAATTTTCCCCACGTCTCCGGCCGGGCGGGATCGGCGACTTCCAGCTCACCGCCGAGGGCCGCTTCAAACCGCGCGTGGATGAGACTTCCGGGCAAGAGCCGTCCCTTCGGATCGCGCAAGTGGATATGCACTTCACGCGCCCGGATTTCCAAATTCAGTTCCGGGGCAACCCAAGCGAGCGTGGCCTCGAGGTCAGGCAGATCACCGCGGTCGTCGGACGAAATTCGAACCGGCTGACCTGCGGCCACCCAATGGGCGCGGTTCTCCGGCACGTGAATTACGAGCATGTACGCACTCGGATCCACAAGCCGCAGGAGCGGGACATCAGCCATCACCTCCTGACCGATCTGCGGCAGGGACGCACTCTTCATGCCGCTCCCCTCGCCCTCCGGGGCCAAGACGACCCGGCCCGCGAACGGACTCGTGATCGTAATCGTGTCCACCGGCGCGCCACCATCGAGAATGGCCTTGGCGACGCCGCTGAGATTCCAGCGTTTGAAGCGGTCGGCGAGGGCTCGAATTGTGGGCTGATCGCCGAGCCTTACGGCGGCGGCGAGCTCGCCCTGCGCCGCAAACAATTCGGGGCTGTAGAGATCGACGATGGGATCACCGACGTTCACCAGCGTGCCGACATGTCGTGCGCTGTCGTGCCGTTGCACAATTCGCCCACCCACGCGCGGAATCACGACCTGTAAAGTACGATCATCATAGCGCACGGTGCCATAGGCGCGGATGAGACTGCGGGCCGGACCTTCGGTCACCGTGGTGGTTTGCACGCCCATCCGTCTTTGTTGTTCGCGACTGAGCTCACCCGCGGTTACTTTCGTCATCTTCATCCCGCACACCGGGCAATTGCCCGGCTGGCGGCCGATGAAGTCCATCATCGGACAAGCCCATCGTTCACCCGCGACAGATACTTCCGCCGCGTGGTCATACTGACCTGAGACCGAGAAAAGTACGTTACTCGGCAACACGGCGATCAAGCCGGCACCTAGGAGCAGACCGGCCACTGCCCAGCGGAGCGTGGGAGAGCTCATGACTGGCTAGTGCTTGATAACCTCGTTGCGGAGGTAGGCGGGACCATACTTATCCGGGTCGGCCTTGACCTTCGGCGCGCACATTTTGCAGCCGAAGCCGATCCGCTTTCCCCGATACTCCATCGTCGGCAGCTTCGGATCGACGTTCATGCCGCAGATCGCGCAAATCGTGTTTACCGGCTGGTCGTTCGCCGCCGCCGCAGGCGCGACTTCGCGGCCCGCTTGAGAGGCGCCAGGGGTGGCTTGGGTCGTCAACGCGGCGTTGGTCCCTTCGGCCTGCCTCGCATCCGGGTTAACGGGCGCAAGTGGGTTGGAAACCATGCCGGCGTATGCACCGCTGGGAGCAGGATGACCTTCGCTGCCCTGATGCGGAGCGAACCTAGCGGCACGAGCGACGAGCGCGATCAGTGCACCGGCCAGGAACGTGCCGATAAAAATGAGGAGGTTTCGAGTCATGGCGAAATTAGTTTTTTAAGCTCTGAAACTGGCCGGCCGGCAGATAGCGCCAGAGATCCGCTCGGGCGGTGCGGACCGCGGTCTCCGCCCGGATCACCTGGAGCTCGGCGTCCGTGGATTTTTCGAGGATCTCGACGGTTTGGAGGATCGTCGATTCGCCCCGCGGCGCGCTCACGCTGGCGGAACGAATCATCGCATCGAATTCGGCGTTCAGCCGGGCAAGCGTCTCGCTGCTCAGTCGCCGCGCGGTCGCGGCGAGCCGTTCGGCCCGATCGACGCGGGTCAGCGCGGAGGAAATTCGATGGCGGGCGGCGGTCGCATCCGTCTGGGCCGCGCCACGCTCCGCTTCCGCGGCCCGCATCTCCGCCCGAGCGTAACGGCGGCTGCGCCACGGAATCTCGGAAGTGAACGCAAGGCCCAGCGTAGTCTCATCGCCCATCGCCCGCCGCTCATTTTCGAACCGCACGCCGACGGAGGTCATCGGATTCGCGGAGGCCTGCGCCATCTTCACCCGGGCAGTCGCTTCGTCCGTCCGAGCGGCGGCGAGCCGGACGGCGGCAGACTCATCGGCCTTGATTTCATCACTCAAGGGAGCCGCGAAGGCTGGTAGCGGCGCCTCGGGACTCAGCCCGAGGCGGCCACGCGCTTCCGCCAGGGCATCGGCCGCCAGGCGACGTTCCTCCTCGATCATTAATTCCATGGAGGCCAAGCGCGACTGCACCGCGAGCCGATCCGCGAGCCGACTACTGCCCGAGGCCATCCTCGCCTCAATACTGCGGAGCACCGCATCCAGCCGGCCGACCTGCGCTCCCAACAGGCGAACGCGCGCCTCGGCGCCTTCCGCCTCCGCCAGGGCCAGCGCAGTGTCGGCAGCCATTTCGCCGACCAAAAGGGCATAATCCGCTTCCGCCATAGAAACCGCGGCGCGGGCACGTTCGCGGTCCGCCGCGCGTTCTCCGCGTTTTGGCAAGGGCTGGCGCACGTTCACTTCCCACATCGTGGCCCGTTCGCCCATCGGACCCACCAAGCGCGAACCCATGCCCTCGACTTCGACGTCCGCGAGCCGCCCAGCGGCCTCGACGCGTTCACGTGCCGCGGTCGTTCGGCGGGCGGCTGCATCGAGCGCCGGTGCCTTGGCCACGGCCCGCAGGAGATCGGCCTGTCCGCTCGGTGACGTCGCCGCTTGCCCCCCGCCAGCGGCGAGCAAGACCACGAGGAATGCGAGCCAAAGGAGATAAGGAGAGCGGCGCATCGGGAACGTGAACGGGCTTGGGCGGTGAGGCGGACAGCGGGGCGAAGCAGCGCTTAAGTCCGATTCCCCTGCGGGTCCTTCATGGTATCGGCCGGGCCGGACTTCGCGAGGTGCGGCGCGGGATGATGGAGAGAATTGGCGGCCCAAACGGCGCCTCGTGTGGTGACCTTCATCCCCTTTCCAACTTGGGCGGCGCCTGGGCTCTTGGACGGAGCGGAATGATGGTGGCGCTGCGCAAACACCTGCGAAGCAACGAGCAATCCAACCGGGACCACCACCATGGAGAGGATGGATTTGAAAGGCAGCGGAGGCATGTGCACGGGCTATACCCCGAAGAAGGCCGAATCCCCCAGACAGTTTAGTCGCCCACGGCGGAGCGCTGGCGGGACCGGCGAGCGCGCGGGACGTCCCAGCCGCGCAGAATCCGATTTCCTCGCGCCAGCCACCTGCCAGCGTGGGAATAGATGCTTCCCCCCGGCGCAACTACCCCGACCCGACTTTGCCCCCGCCAGCTCGTGCTGCTGCTCGCGCTCCTGCCGGCCGGCGTGGGCGCCACGGAGCGGGCTGTCGCTAGCGAGACGGAGATCGAGTCCTTTATCGCCCGCGCGACTCCGGAGCGCCCGCGGCACTCGGAGGCCGACGTCCTCGTGCTCCGCGACGGTACGCTACTGGCGGCCTGGACGGAATTCTCCGGTGGGGCGCGCGATGACGCCCCCGCGCAGATCGTGGCGGCACGTTCCATCGACCGCGGCCGTACGTGGGGCACCCGCACGGTGATCCAAGAGAATTCGGGCCGCGCGAACGTGATGTCCGTGAGCCTGCTGCGCTCCCGCACCGGCGACGTGCTGTTCTTTTTCCTCCGGAAGAACTCGCCCACCGACCTGAAGGCGTTCGTCCGCCGCTCGACCGACGACGCCGCGACCTGGGGTCCGCCGGTGCTGGTGACCCCCGAGGACGGCTACCACGTGATGAACAACGCCCGCGTAATCCAGTTGCGGTCGGGCCGGCTGCTGGCGCCGGTGGCGTCGACGCAGCGGGTGGGCACGAAGCAGGATAATTTCCGGACCAGCGTCTACCTTTCGGACGACGACGGCCGCACCTGGCGGCGCGGGCGCACGTGGCTCACCGCGCCCAAGCGCGGCGCGATGGAGCCGGGCTTAGTCGAGCTCCGGGACGGCCGAGTGATGCAGATCATCCGTACCCAGACCGGCTTCATCTGGCGCGCCTTCTCAAGCGACGGCGGGGAGACGTGGACAGAAGCGACCTCGTGGAACGTCGAGTCTCCCGAGGCGCCGGCGACCATCGCCACCCTGCCGGGGACCGGCGACTGGCTGCTGCTGCTTAACCCGCACGTGGCGTGGGCGAATCCCGAACGGACCGTGCTGGGCGCAAACCACGGGGGTGCGCGGACGCCGCTGGCCGCGCGGCTCTCGCGGGACGAAGGGGAGACGTGGAGCCCGCCGCGAAACCTCGAGTCCGATCCGGCGTGCACCTACGCGTACACGAGCATCACGTTCCACGAGGGGCGGGCGCTCCTCACCTATTACCATTTCCCGCAGGGCGGAAAGCTGCTCTCGCTCAAGTTCCGTAGCGTGCCGCTCGGCTGGTTCCACGCCGCGCCCTGAACCGGCGCGCACGGGAGCCGGCGGCCGGCCTGGGGTTGATTCCCCGCTTGCCGTCTCTCCCGCCCTGCCCTCACTCCCTGCGCAACCCTCGAACTGATGTCCTACGCCGCCCAGCACCTGCGGGAAACCGCCGAGATCGTCGCCCGCCTGAATCCGGAGGACTGCGAGCGGTGCGTGCGCGAGCTGGTGGCGCTGCGGACGCGGGGCGGGCGCCTGTTCATCCTCGGCGTGGGGGGTAGCGCGGCGAACGCCGGGCACGCGGTGAACGACTTCCGCAAGATCGGGGGCTTCGAGTGCTACGCGCCCACCGATAACGTCTCGGAGCTTACCGCGCGCACCAACGACGAAGGCTGGGCGACGGTGTTCGTCGAATGGCTGCGGGGCTCGCGCCTGCGGGCGGAAGACGCCCTGCTGGTGCTCTCCGTGGGCGGCGGGAACCGCGAACAAAACGTCTCCCCCAATCTGGTGGCGGCGGTCGACTTCGCCAAGCAGGTGGGAGCGCGGGTGATCGGCCTGCTGGGCAAGGACGGCGGGCACACGGCGAAGGTGGCCGATGCCTGCGTGATCGTGCCCGTGGTGAATCCCGGTAACATCACGCCGCACAGCGAGGCCTTCCAGGCGGTGCTCTGGCACCTGTTCGTCTCCCATCCCGCAGTGAAGGTGAACCAGACCAAGTGGGAGTCAGTCGCGAAGCCCTGAGCGCCGCGCCGTGAGAGCAGGAACGCCCCCGAGGCGCCCGGCGGTTTTCCTCGACCGCGACGGCACCCTCAATCTGCAGGTGGTGCGCGACGGCCGCCCGTACCCGCCGGACCGGCTGGAGGATTTCGTGCTCTATCCCGACGTCCCCGCCGCGTGTGCGGCGCTGGCGGCGGCGAGTTTCACGCTGGTGGTGGCGACCAACCAGCCGGATGTCGGGCGGGGCACGCAGCGGCGGGAAGTGGTGGAGGCCATGCATACGCGTCTGCTCGCCGCCGTGCCGCAACTCGCGCGCATCGAGGTGTGCTACGCTCCCGGCGGGGAGCAACCGCTCGACCCACGCCGCAAGCCCGAGCCCGGGATGCTGCGCGACGCGGCGGCCGCGCTGGGCCTTGACCTCGCCCGTTCCTGGATGATCGGCGACCGCTGGCGTGACGTGGACTGCGGGCAGCGGGCGGGCGTGCGGACGGTCTTCATCGACCGTGGCTATGCCGAGGCGCTGCGGACGCCGCCCGATTTCACCACCGACTCGTTCGCGGCGGCGGCGGACATCGTCCTGCGTCACGCTTAAGCCGAAAGACCAGCGGGACTTCGGCCTTGCGCCCCGGTCCCCACCGGCTCCTCAATCCCGGATCCGCCGATGAAGTCTCTCCAAGAACTTACGATCCAGCTGTACGCCGACGGGGCTGACCGGGCGGGCATTTTGGAGCTGTACGCGAAGCCCTACATCCGCGGTCTGACCACTAACCCGAGCCTGATGCGCAAGGCCGGCATCAAGGACTACGAGGCTTTCGCCCGCGACATCCTCGGCACCGTCACCGCCAAGCCCCTCTCGCTGGAAGTATTCTCGGACGAGTTCCCGGAGATGCGTCGCCAGGCGCTCCGCTTGGCCTCCTGGGGGGCCAATGTCTACGTCAAGATTCCCATCACCAATTCCCGCGGCGAATCAGCCCTCCCGTTGATCCGGGAGCTGGGCGCGCAGGGGGTGAAGCTGAACGTGACCGCGCTACTGACCCTACCCCAGGTGGCGGGCGTGGCTGCGGCGCTGCCGGCGAACGTTCCCGCCGTGGTCTCCGTGTTCGCCGGACGGATCGCGGATACGGGTGTCGACCCGATGCCGGTGATGCGGGCGGCGGGAGCGCTGCTCGCGGAGCGGCCGAAGGCCGAGTTACTCTGGGCGAGCACGCGCGAAGTGCTGAACATTTTGCAGGCCCAGGCCTGTGGCTGCGCGATCATCACCGTGCCCCACGACATCCTCGCCAAGGCGGCCTCCCTGCTCGGACAAGATCTGGGTGCGCTCTCCTTGGATACGGTGCGGATGTTCGCCAAGGACGCCGCCGCCTGCGGTTTCCAGCTCTGATCGGCAGCCCCGCCTCTCCGCGCCTTGAATCTCCTCTTCGTCAACTACGGGGACTTCACCACCAACAGCCTGAATCACATCGGGGGGTTTGCCAACACCCTGAGCGCCGCAGGCCACGCCTGCGCGGTGGCGGTGCCGAGCGACCCGGACAGCCTGCGCCACGTCGCGGATCCGCTCTTCATCCCCGTCACCCACGCCGAGGCCGCGACGCGGCCGGGCCTGTTCCCTGACGGCCGGCCGGCTGACCTGATTCATGCGTGGACCCCGCGCGAGGGAGTGCGGAAGTGCGTGCTGGCGTACCAGCGGGCGGTGGTGGCCGCGGGTGGAACGCCCGCCCGCCTGATCATCCACCTCGAGGACAACGAACACTTTCTGCTCGAGAGCTATACCGGGCGGACGCTCGACCAGCTCCGGGCCCTACCGGCCGGGGAACTCGCGAGCCTGGCGGACGACCGCCTGCCCCACCCGTTCCGCGCGGAGAGCTTTCTGCGGCTGGCGGACGCGGTGACGCATATCATCGCGCCACTGGCGGAGTTCGCGCCGCCGGGGACTCCCACTCACCTGCTGCTGCCTGGGGTGGATTTCGCGCATTACCGGCCCGACCTTGCGGCCTCGGCCGAGACGGCGGCAGAGCGCGCGGCGCTGGAGCTTCGCCCAGACGAGCGGGTGCTGGTGTTCACCGGGAGTAACACCTTCGCCAATGAGCCCGAGATGCGGTCGCTCTACTTGGCGGTGGCGCTCCTCAACCAGCGCGGCACCCCCACCCGGCTAGTACGCACGGGGCTGAATTCCCCCCGGTTCCTCGCGGGGCTGCCCGAGGAGGTGCGGCGGCACGTGCTCGACCTGGGCTTTGTCGCCAAGCGCCGCCTGCCCGCCCTGCTCGGGCTCGCGGACGTCCTGGTGCAGCCGGGGCGGCCAGGGCCGTTCAACGACTATCGGCTGCCGTCCAAGCTGCCCGAGTTCCTCGCCTCCGGACGACCGGTCGTGCTCCCGCGCGCCAACCTGGCCGCGTTGCTAGAAGATGGGCGCGATGCCCTCTTCCTTCCGCCCGAGGGCACCCCCGAGGAGATCGCGACCGCCTGCCAGCGGGTCTTCGCCGATCCCGCTCTCGCTGCGACGCTCGGGCGCCACGGCGCCGCCTTCGCGCGCCAGCACTTCGACTTGGCGCACAACACCCACCTGCTCGCGGGCCTGTATGCCGAGACCACGGCCCGGCCGCCGCGCGCCAACTGGGCCGTGCTGCGGGAGCCCACCGCCACCGACGCGACGCTGTTCGCCACCGGGCTCGCGGCACAGCTCAACGAAGCCGCCGCCACCCTCGACGATCCCGCCGCACGCCAACTGGCGGCCCAGACCGACCTCCTCGCCGGGCTCGTGCGCCAGCTGGAACAGGGCGTGGAGGCCGCCGCCCGCGACCGCGTGGCCGCCGCGCAGGCGGACCGCGACGCGGTCCTTGCCCGCGAAGAACTCACGCGCAACCACGCGCATAACCTCGAGTCCCTGCTCGCCGCCGCCCGCGAGCACGCCGCCGGTCTCGAGCGGGCCCGGGAACTCACCCAGAACCACGCCGACCACGTCGCCCGCGAGCGGGATCAGCACCGCGTGCGCCGCGAGCAGGCCGATGTGCTCCTGCGGACCGCGCGCCTGCAGGTCACGGCCTACGAAAATGCGATCCTCGCCGCCGATGCCGAGTTAGCCGAGCTCCGGCCCGCCTTGGCCGACACCCGAGCTGAGTTCGCCGAGACCCGTACCCGCGCCGCCCGCGAGGCCGCAGCCCAGGCGGACGCAGCCCGCCACGCGGAAAATGAGCTGCGCGCCCGCCACGTGGCTGAACTCGCCGCCGCTGCTCAGCGCCTGACGCAGGCGCAGGACGTCCTGCGCACCCGCGAAGACAAGATCAGCCGGATGCAGGAGTCACTTTCGTGGCGCGCGACCGCACCGTTCCGCGCGCTACGCCGCACCCTGTTCGACGGCCCCGCCGCCCCGGCCGCCGCGGCGGTGCTGCTCGGGAACATTGATTATCCGCAGGACTGGTCCCGGATCGCGCCCACCCTCAACGTCCGGGGCTGGTCCCTCCATCGCGACCGGATCCCGCTGCAGGCCGTCCGCGCCCGCCTCGGCCGCACGCCGGCGGCGGTGGAGTTCGGCCTCGAGCGCCTCGACGTGCTCGATCACTTCCGCGACCATCCGGGCGCCGAACGTTCCGGCTGGATCGTCAAGGTCGACGTCCCCCGCTTCGGCCGCCACCTGCTGCTCATCGAGGTGCAGGACGCCAACGGCACTTGGCACACCGCCGTGGCGCGCCAGGTCCGCCGGACGGCCGCGGCTGCGCCGCCCCCGGCCAACACCTACGCCGCCTGGGTCGCCGCCTACGACACCCTCACGCCCGAGGGCGCCGACCAGATCCGGGCGCGCCTCGCCGGCCTCTCGCGGAAGCCGCTCATCTCGGTCCTGCTGCCCGTGTACGACGCCCCCGAGAAGTGGCTCGTGCGGGCCATTGAGTCAGTACGCCGCCAGCTCTACCCCCATTGGGAGCTGTGCATCGCCGACGACGCCTCGCGCCAGCCGCACGTCCGGCGCGTCCTCGAGCGCTACCAGCGCCGCGATCCGGAGCGGATCAAGGTCGTCTTCCGCGACACCAACGGGCACATTTCGGCGGCGTCCAACTCGGCCCTCGCCCTTGCCCACGGCGAGTTCCTCGCCCTCCTGGACCACGACGACGAGCTGCGGCCCCATGCCCTCGCCTGCGTCGCTCTGGAGCTCGACGCGCATCCCGCCGCGGACCTCGTGTACAGCGACGAGGACAAGGTAGACGAGAACGGCCACCGTTACGACCCGTACTTCAAGCCGGACTGGAACCCGGACCTGTTCAACGTCCAGAATTTCATCAGTCACCTCGGCGTCTACCGCACGCTGTTGGTGCGCGAGGTCGGCGGTTTCCGGGTCGGTTACGAGGGCTCGCAGGATTGGGATCTCGCGATGCGGGTGATCGAGCGGAGCGCGCCGGAGCGCATCCGCCACATCCCGAAGATCCTCTACCACTGGCGCAGCGTCCCCGGCTCCACGGCGCTGCTGATCGGGGCCAAGAACTACGCGGCGCAGGCCGCGGAAAAGGTGATCAGCGAGCATTTCACCCGGATCGGCGTGGAGGCCCGCCTCTCGCCGACCAAGGGCTCGTACTGGCGCGTCCATTACCCGCTGCCCGCGCCCGCCCCGCGCGTCACGCTGGTCATCCC
>JBEDEF010000229.1:0-3698 GCA_041175845.1 Verrucomicrobiota bacterium | reverse complement strand
CGGGCCAGCGCGAGGACCTGCTGCGCCCGGGGAGTGAAATTGTTCATGGGTTCTTGGGACATGGGAGAGGAGGGTTAGGCGGTTGGCTTAAGCAGCGGGGCCCGGTTGGTCGGGACGTATCTCGGGGCGCGGAAAAGCGGAGAATTCGGCGCGCAACCGGGCGGCGCGGAGGACATCGCGCTGCGCGGCGTCGCACTCACCGCGGTGAGTGTGCTGGAGGTGACCGGGCTGGGCCTCGATGAGGAGACGATCGATGAGCGAGCGCTGGTCATCCGGGAAGAGGCCGAGGTCGATGCCGAGGCGCAACAACGAGAGCAGGTTCATCGCCTCACCAGAAGTGAGCAGGTGGGAATTCTGCAGGATGCCGTAAGCGCGGCCGATCTTATCGTGCAGCTTGCCCGCGTCGGCCTCCAACAGGCGGGCCCGGGCGTTGAGTTCGTGCTCGACGATGGACTGGAGAACGCTGCCGAGGCGCTTGAGGATGACTTCCTCGGCCTCGCCGAGAGTGGTCTGATTGGAGATCTGGAAGATGCTGCCGCTGGCGTCGGAGCCCTCGCCGAAGAGGCCACGGACGACCATCCCAAGCTGGTTCACCGCGCGGACCACCTTCTCCATCTGGTTGGAGATGACGAGCGCCGGCAGGTGCATCATCGCGGAGGCGCGCATCGCGGTGCCCAAATTGGTGGGGCAGGCGGTGAGGTAGCCGAGCGTCGGGGAGAAGGCGAAGTCGAGGTGATCCTCGAGGGCGGAGTCGAGGTCGTTGATGGCCGTCCAGGCCCGCTTCAGGTTGAGGCCGGCCCGGAGCACCTGAATGCGGAGGTGGTCCTCCTCGTTGACCATCACGGAAAAGGCCTGATCGCGGCTGATGAGGACGCCCGCACCGCCCTTGGAGCCACTTAGCTCCCGGCTGATGAGGTGGCGCTCGACGAGGATCTGGCGTTCGAGTTCGCCGAGGTCGGAAACGGCGAAATTGAAGCAGCGCTTCATCTGCGGGAGGCGGGCGACCGCATCGCGGCAGTTCGTCAGGATGGCGTCGCGTTGGGCCGGTTTGGCCCAGCCGGGGAAGGAGTGACCAACCACGTTGCGCGCCAAGCGAATCCGCGTCATCAAAACGATGGCGGTCTTGCTGCTGCCGGGGTCGGTGAGTTCCGACGGGGCGCTCAGCAGCGCGGCCAGGGAAGTGGCGTCTTCACGGGGCATCCGGATGAAAGGCCTGCTTGACCTGGTTGATCTCGTCGCGGGTGCGAGCGGCGTCTTCGTAGCGTTCGGACTTGATGGCCTCGGTGAGGTCGAGTTCCAGCTTGGTGAGGCGGTCGTAGAGGGATTTCCGCTGCAGGGACCGGGCGGGGACCTTGCCCGCGTGGGTGACGCCGCTGTGCATGTTCGAGAGCATCGGCTCGACGAGGGTGGCGAAGGCCTCGTAGCAGGACGGGCAGCCGAGCCGCCCGTGTTTCTTAAATTCGACGGGCGTGTAGCCGCAGCGAGGGCAGCGGGTGCCGGGGGCGGCTGGGGTGGCGTCGGGCGTGAGGGAGGCCTTCAGGAGCAGATCAGCGAGCGAGAAGCCGCCCGGGTCGGTGACCCCCTTGGCCTGGGCGCAGGCTTCGCACAAGTCCACCTTGTGCACCTTGTTGTTCACGATCTGCGTGAGGTGCACGGTGGCGGGCTTGGAGCACAGGTCGCATTTGAGCGGGTTGGCCATGGAAGCAGATGGTCTCGCGAGAAAAAGATGCCACAGGCGCCGGGACTGGCAAGTGCAGCGATGGTTTGAGGTGGGGCGCGCGGGGCCCCGGCGGGCAGGCACCCGGCTCAGATGCGGGTGCCCTCGACGAGCACGCGGCGGCGGAAGGCCTCAAGGACCCGGCGGGTGACGGGACCGGGCTTGCCGGTGCCGATCTCGCGGCCGTCGAGCTTCACCGCAGGAATGACTTCCGCACCGGAGCCGGTGAGGAAACATTCATCGGCGATCCAGACGTCGTAGCGGGTGAGGTTGGCCTCGCGGAGAGGTATGCCCAACTCGGTGGCGATATCGAGGATCGTGGAGCGGGTGACCCCCTTGAGGGCACCCTGGGAGGACGCGGGCGTGAGGATCTCCCCCTTGTGCACCAGGAAAATGTTATCCGCGGTGCATTCGGCGACGTAGCCCTGGTCATTGAGCATGATCGCCTCAAGGGCCCCGGCCTGACGTGCCTCGATCTTCCCGAGGATGTTGTTGAGGTAGTTGAGGGACTTGATCGTCGGGGGCAGGGCGGCGGGGTTGATGCGCCGGGTCGGCACCGTGACGATGGACAGTCCGTGTTCGTAATGCTCGGCCGGATAGAGCGAGATCTTGCCCGCGATGATGAAGACCGTGGGTTTGGCGCAGAGCCAAGGGGAGAGTCCGAGGTCACCGACGCCGCGCGTGACCACGAGGCGGATGTAGCCATCCGTGAGATTGTTCTGGCGGCAGCACTCGCAGGTCGCGGCGCTGAGCTCGGCCCGCGTCATCGGCAGCTGGAGCAAGATGGCCTTGGCGGAGTACTCGAGCCGTTCCAGGTGCTCCTCCAGCCGGAAAATATTGCCCCCATAGATCCGGATGCCCTCGAAGACCCCATCGCCGTAAAGCAGGCCGTGATCGAACACGGAGACCTTGGCGTCGTTGGCGTCGACGAATTTCCCATCCAGATAGATCTTCATCGGAGCGAGCGTAGGGGCCGCGGAAAAGCTTTGTCCAGCCCGCGGGGCGGGCGCGGGCCTCACGGGAGCCGAGATTGGAGCTGGCGGCTGATGGCGCCGAAATCGAGCTGCGCCGCCTCGGGGCGTTGTTTGAGGGCGGCGATGACCTTGCCAAGTTCCTTGCGGCTGGTGGCGCCGGAGGAACGGATCGCCTCGTTGAGGAGGGCATCGACCTGTTCTGGGGGGAGGGCTCGAGGCAGGTAGCGTTCGAGGATGCGAATCTCGGCCTCGTTGGCGGCCACCAGATCGGCGCGGCCGCCCGCGGCGAACTCGGCCTTGGCATCGGTGAGATTCTTCACCGCCTTGCGGAGGGTCCCGAGGACGAGGGTGTCATCGATCTCCACGTTCGCGTCCATCGCGGCGCGCTTGATGGCCGCGTCGGCGGTGCGCAGCGCGGTGGTGGTGGCGGAGTCGCGGGCCTTCATCGCGACGATGATGTCGGCGCGGAGGGTCTCATAGGAGGGAGAGGGCATGCCGCACATTCCGGGCGTGCCCTCCGCGGGGCAATCGTGATTTGCTGCCCGGATGACTCCCCTGCCCTCCCGCAATGTCCTTGGCGGGCCCCTGCGGCCGTGCTCGACGCAGCCGATGACCGGCTACTTCCGGAATGGGCACTGCGACACCTGCGCGGAGGACGCCGGGTGCCACACCGTGTGCGTGGAAGTGAGCGCGGAGTTCCTCGCCGCCAGTCGGGAGCGGGGCAACGATCTGTCGACCCCTCGGCCGGAGTACGATTTCCCGGGGCTGGTGCCCGGCGACCGCTGGTGCGTCTGCGCGCTGCGCTGGCAGGAACTGCTGGAGGCGGACGTGGCGGCGCCGGTCGTGCTCGGGGCGACCCACGCGCGGACCTTGGAGCTGATCCCGCTGGAGGTGCTGCAGCGGCACGCCACGGCCTGAGCGTCGCGATGACCCTGTTCTGGGACACCTTCGCGACGGCGGCCGGGCTGTTTTCCCTAGCAATCGACGCCGACGGGGCGGTCGTGGGG
>JBEDEF010000228.1:0-7457 GCA_041175845.1 Verrucomicrobiota bacterium | reverse complement strand
CTCCTGAAGGTTCCACACCAAAAAAGCCGCCCCGGTTGCCCGGGGCGGCCTCAAGGCGACGACCACTAGGGCCGGTGCGCCAAACGTGCTGAACGCCAAAGCGTTCGCACAAGTTCCCCTCGCGGGGAAAGCTTACTTCTTCTTCGCGGCGGCGCGCAGGTCCTCGACCGCCGCTTGGGCCGCGGCGAGGCGGGCGACCGGCACGCGGTAGGGCGAGCAGCTCACGTAGGTGAGGCCGACGCGGTGGCAGAACTTCACCGAGTCTGGGTCGCCGCCGTGCTCGCCGCAGATGCCGAGCTTGATGCCGGGCCGCTTGCCGCGGCCCTTCTCGACCGCGATCTTCATCAGCTGGCCGACGCCAGTCTGGTCGATCGAGGCGAAGGGGTTCTTCGTCACGATCTCGGCCTCCTGGTAGGGCGGGAGGAACGAGCCGGAGTCGTCGCGGGACATCCCGAGGCAGGTCTGCGTCAGGTCGTTGGTGCCGAAGCTGAAGAACTCGGCGGTCTCAGCGATCTCGTCGGCGGTGAGGGCACCACGGGGGATCTCGATCATCGTGCCTACGGAGTAGGCGATCTTCGTCTTACGCTCGGCCATCACGGCCTTGGCGACGTCGTGGACGATCTCAACCTGCAGATCGAGCTCCTTCTTGAAGCCGACCAGCGGGATCATAATCTCCGGCTTGGCCTTGTAGCCCTGCTTGTTGGCGTCGGCGGCGGCCTCGAAGATGGCGCGCGCCTGCATCGCGGTGATCTCCGGGTAGCGGATGCCGAGGCGGCAGCCGCGGAAGCCGAGCATCGGGTTGAACTCGTGGAGCTCGTGGACGCGGCCCATAATCTTCTCGACGCTGATGCCGAGCTTCCGGGACAGGTCCATCTGC
The DNA here is from genome assembly GCA_041175845.1 of Verrucomicrobiota bacterium. GTDB lineage: Bacteria > Verrucomicrobiota > Verrucomicrobiia > Opitutales > Opitutaceae > ER46. Next base: position 6,580 of record JBEDEF010000228.1, on the reverse strand, counting down.
TGCTCCTTGGAGTGGGGCAGGAACTCGTGCAGCGGCGGATCGAGGAACCGGATGGTGGCCGGGAAGCCCTTGAGGGCCTTGAAGATCCCGTGGAAGTCCGCCCGCTGGTAGGGCAGCAGCTTGGCGAGGGCCGTCTGGCGGGCCTCGAGCGAGTCGGCGAGGATCATCTCGCGCATCGCGTCAATCCGGTCGCCCTCGAAGAACATATGTTCCGTGCGGGTGAGGCCGATGCCGGTGGCGCCGAAGGCGATGGCGTTGGCGGTCTGCTCCGGGGTGTCCGCATTGGTGCGGACTTGGAGCTTGGTGACCTGAGCGCACCACTTCATCAGCTGGGCATAGCTGCGGAACTTCTCGGTCGACTGGGCGGCCTTGTCGCCGTTCAGCAGACCGGAGATGATCTCCGAAGGGGCGGTCTTGATCTGGCCGGCGTAGACCGTGCCGGAGGTACCGTCGATGGAGAGGTAATCTCCCTCAACGAAGACTTGGCCGGCGATGGTGGCCTTCTTGGCCTCGTAGTCGATGTGGACGGAGGAGGCGCCGCAGACGCAGACCTTGCCCATCTGGCGGGCGACGAGGGCGGCGTGCGAGGAGACGCCACCGCGGGCGGTGAGGATGCCCTCCGCGGCGATCATCCCGCGCAGGTCCTCGGGCGAGGTCTCGACGCGGACGAGGAGCACCTTCTCGCCGCGCGCCGCGGCCTGGACGGCGCGGTCGGCGTTGAAGTAAACCTTGCCGGTAGCGGCGCCCGGGCCGGCGGGCAGGCCGGTCGCAATCGCCTTGGCCTTGCGCACCTCGGCGGGATCGAAGATCGGGGCGAGGAGCTGCTCCAGCTGGTCGGCCGGGTTGCGCAGGATGGCCGTCTGCCAGTCGATCAGCTTCTCCTTCACCATATCGATGGAGAACTTGAGGGCGGCGGCCGCGGTGCGCTTCCCGTTGCGGGTCTGCAGCATGAACAGCTTGCCCTCCTGGATCGTGAACTCGACGTCCTGCACGTCCTTGAAGTGCTTCTCCAGGATCTGGCGGACCTTCAGGAGTTCCGCGTAGGTCTTGGGCATCTGGTCCTTGAGCTTGAGCACGGGCTCCGGGGTGCGGACGCCGGCGACGACGTCCTCACCCTGGGCGTTGATCAGGAACTCACCGTAGAACTCGTTCGCACCGTTGGCCGGGTTGCGGGTGAAGGCGACACCGGACCCGGAGGTGTCCCCGGTGTTGCCGAAGACCATCGCCTGCACGTTCACCGCGGTGCCCCAGGCCTCCGGGATATTGTACTTGCGGCGGTAGACCTTGGCGCGGTCGTTCATCCAGGAGCTGAAGACGGCGCCGGCGGCGCCGCGCAGCTGGTCCCAGGGGTTGTCCGGGAAGACCTTGCCGGTGCGTTCCTTCACCAGCGCCTTGAAGCGGCGCACCAGTTCCTGCTGGTCCGCGGCGGTCAGCTTCGAGTCCTCGATGTCGGCATGGTAGACTTCGTGCTTGTAGGCGTGGATGACGGTCTCGAACGGCTCGTGGTCCTCGTTCTCGCGCTTCTGCACGCCGAGCACGACGTCGCCGTACATCTGGATGAACCGGCGGTAGCAGTCCCAGGCGAAGCGCTCGTTCTGGGTGGCGCGCACCAGGGCGAGCACCGAGGCGTCATTGAGGCCGAGGTTGAGGATGGTGTCCATCATCCCGGGCATCGAGTCGCGGGCGCCGGAGCGGACGGCGACGAGGAGGGGCATGCCATCGGTGGCGCCGAAGCGGGTGCCCATGATGCGCTCCATGTTGACGACGCCGGCCTCCATCTGGGCCTGCAGTTGCTTGGGATAGGTCTTCCGGTTCGCGTAGAAGTAGGTGCAGACCTCGGTGGTGATGGTGAAGCCCGGGGGCACCGGCAGCCCGATGCGGGTCATCTCCGCCAGATTGGCGCCCTTGCCGCCGAGGAGGGCCTTCATCGAGCCGTCGCCGTCAGCGCGGCCGGCCCCCCAGGTGTAGACGTACTTCGGGCCCTTGGAGGCGGGTTGCTTGGCGGAGGCCTTGGCCTTCGACGCGGGTTTCCGGGTGGTTTTTTTGGCAGCCATCGTGGTGTGGTTGAGGATTGGGAAAGGGTCGCGCCCGCGCGGGCGCACGAGCGCCAGACGCAATACGGGGCGACCCCGGGGTGTCAACGGTGCAGCAGGCCCGGCATCGCCGGGGCGTACAGGGCGCGCACATCACGCTTCCGTTTTCCGAGAATTCCGCCAGCGTGGCGGACTTTCCGTTTGCTGTGACTTCGCCCAATCCAGTTCCCGACGATCCCTACGTGCCGGCCGAGGCCCTGCCGTCCCCGCGCGAGAAGCCGATGGGGTTCTGGCAACATCTGGAGGAGCTGCGCGGGGTGCTGATCAAGAGCGTGGTCGCCTTCGTGATCTGCGCGGTGATCGTGGGCTCTTTCGCCACTCACTTCATGGAGTGGCTCAAATGGCCCCTGATGACGGTGGCCAAGGATTATCCGCAATTGGACACGAGTCTGGGCACCCTCTCGATCCTCGAGGTGTTCAACATGATCATCCAGTTGTGCGTGTTCGGGGGACTCCTCCTCGCCAGCCCGCTCATCCTCTTCTTCATCAGCCAATTCGTCTCCCCGGCCCTCACGGATCGCGAACTGCGCGCGGTCAAGCCGATGTGCCTCTCCGCGTTGGTGCTCTTCCTGATCGGGGCCAGCTTCAGCTTCTTCCTGCTGATGCCGAGCACGGTCCGCATCGCAATCGAACTCAACCAGGCCTTCGGCCTGGAAACGCGTTGGACGGCCGGGAATTACTTCTCGACGATGAGTTGGCTGGTGCTCGGGTCCGGCGCCGTCTTCGAGTTTCCGCTGGTCATCATCCTGCTGGTCTGGCTCGGCGTCCTGACGACGGCTTTCCTGCGCAAGTACCGCCGGCACGCCATTGTGCTGATCTTCGTGATCGCCGCCATCGTCACGCCGACGCCCGATCCGGTGACCCAAAGCATCTTTGCCGCCCCCCTTTACGCGCTGTTCGATATTTCGATTCTCGTCTCCGCGCGGGTCGAGAAGCGCAAGGCGGCCGCCCGCGCCACCTGAGGCGGCGGGCGCCGCGCGCCCGCGGGACGACGGGTTTGAGCCCCGCCGTCCCGGGCGGGGCATGGTCCGCGGGGGCGGTCCTTAGAACGTGCCCCGGAGGCCGAAGGAACCGAGGGCGCCGTAGGAGTTGGTGGAGGAGCGCCGCGCGTAGGCGGGGGTGTCGGCCTGATAGCGGGACTGATTGAAGTGCACGTTGGCCACGTTCCGGCAATTGATGAACAGGGAGATGCGCTTGGAGGCCTGATAGGTCAGGTTAAGGTCGAGCGTCGTCCGCGCATCCTGGTAGACAAAGGCGAGGGGGCCTTGGCCGGTGGCGAGACCGCGTTTCTGCTCCCCGCGATGATGCCATTTCGCCATCAGGGTCAGAGGATTGCGCGAGATGGTGACGCCCCAGTTCATGCTCTCGGGAATGAAGCGGTTGAAGTCCGCGGTCCGGCTGCCGGCGAGACGCAGCTTGGTGTAATTGGCGAAGACGGTGAAGGGGCGACCGAAGGTGCCCAAGGGGGCGAGGGACTGGCGGACATTGAGCTCGTAGCCCGAGACTTCCGCGTCGCCGGAGTTGATGGTGGTGTTGAGCTGCCAGCCGACGTAACGGGGATCCAGGCCGAAGTTCTCCAGGTCCTCTGCGGTGGCGAAGGTCTGCCGGGTGCCGAAGAAGTCGGCGATGTCCTTGCGGAAGGCGCCGGCGGTGAACATGCCGCCGCTATCGGTGTAATACTCCGCCGAGAGGTCGTAGTTGTGGGCGGTCCAGGGTTTCAGGCCCGTGTTGCGGACGGTGATGTTGCCGCGAATCGCGCTGGGGTCCGCGTTCTCGTCGAGATCGGCCTCGTTGATGGTCGCGTTGGGCACGATGTTGGTGAAGTCGGGGCGGCCGTAGGTCTTGGCGTAGGCGGCCCGGAACAGCAGGTTCGCGGTGGCGTTGAAGGTGAAGTGCAGGCTCGGATAGGACCCGTCGTAAGAGCGTTCGGCGCGATTGGCGCGTTCTTGGCGGATGAGGCGTAGTTCCTCCATCGAGCCGACGGCGCCGGCTTCGGGGCGCCGCACCCGCTGGCCGGCCGCGTTGCGCACAAACGCGCCGGAGGCGGTCCGCTGCCAGACGTTGGCCGGTTCAAAGACCGGGCCCTGGCCGAGATCGGTCGTCTGCTCATACCGCACGCCCCCAAGGACGGTCAGCCGGTTGCCAAGGAGGCGGGCCTCGGCCTGCAGGTAGAGGGCCTTGACCTGCTCCCGCAGCCACTCGGAGGCAACGATCCGGCTCTGCTCCTGGGCGACGACCTGCGCGGGGGTCTGCACGAACAGGCTGGGATTTTTCTTCCAAGCCTCGACGGCGACGTTGGTCGAGGTCCAGGGGATGTTGTCGAAGCCGAAATAGTTCGGCCGGTTCTTGTAGACCTGCGCGAGGAACGGGGCGGGGGAGAAGTCGCCCGGGGTAGCCGGATTGTAGGTCCACTGGCGGTTCCATTCGCGCCGGTCGCGTTCCTGGGAGCGGAACAGCCCGCCCGCCTGCAGCGACGAGTTGATCCCGAACAGGGTCAGGTTGCGCCGCAGCAGGGCGTCGCCGCCCCAGAGGTTTTCCTTGTGGTCGCGGTAGGCGTTGGAGGTCGCGGTGGTCAGTCGGTAATTGCGGATGTCGTTCAGGTCCAGTTCCCGGTTGTTGTTGTCGAAGGCGCGGATGCGGGCCGGATGGTCCGAGGCGATGCCCTCGAAGGTCACGCGGGCGGGATTGAGCAGCGAGATGTTCAGCTGATTGAAGCTGCCCTTCTCGTGGTAGCGACGCCACGTCTTCGAGGTGGACAGATGGGCGCCGGAATCAAAGCGCCAAGTGCCGTTGTCAAAGCGGTAGCGTGCGTTGGTGCCCAGCGTCCGGGCCGCGATGTGGATCGCGTTGCCGGAGAAGGTCACCCCGCCCCGGCCGGTCGCGCCGATGGTGGTGTCGGGACTGAAGCTGAGGGCGGTGCCGCCCGCGATGCTGGGCGTGGGATTGGTGCCGGCAGTCGCCGAGCGGTTCACATTCCCGTTCTTGTCCCGATAGTAGGTGGCCTGGCCGCCGAGGGACAGGACCGAGTTGGGGCTCACGCGCCAATCCGCCTTCAGGCTCGTCGAATCCCGGGTGTACCACTTGGGCGCGTCGATGATCTGGTGGGTCTGGAGGAACGGCCGGGAAGGGGAGGCGCCGGTGTTCGCGGCGGTGGCGTTCCAGGTCATCCCGGAGATGTTCTGCTCGTTCCACTGCTGCGAGGAGAGGCCGGTGAAGACGATGCCGAAGTCCTTCGAGATCGGGAGGGTGTAGTCGAAGTCGAAGCCGGGCTTGATCCGGCGCTCGCGGGTGTCGAAGGGGAATGGCTGGCGCTTCCACTGCAGGCCGTCGCTGCTCGCGGTCATCGTCACCCGGTAATTGAACTGGGCCCGGCTGCGCTCGAAGGCGCTCTTGCTGACCATGTTGACGGTGCCCGAGATGCCGTCGGCCGGATTGGCCGGGGTGGGGACCTTGGTGACCTCGATGCGCGAGGTGTTGTTGATCGAGACCTGGGTGAACAGGAAGGAGCGGTTGGCGGCGCTGCCCGAGGCATTGGCCAACTGGGAGCCGTCCATCGTGACCGCGGTGAGGTTCGGATCGAAGCCGCGGATGGCGACCGCGTTGGGCGAGGCGTCCGAATACTCGATGGTCACGCCGGGCAGGAACTTCATGAACTCGGCCACGTTACCCTCGGCGACATCCCCGAAGGCATCGGTGGCGACGACGTTCTTGATGTTGGGCGCGAAACGCTGCTCGTTGGTGGCCAGGGCCTCCCCCTCGTTCAACTTGGAGGAGGAGAGGACAAAGGCGTCGAGCTTGACCACCCCGCCGGCGGCCGCGCCGTAGGCCGCCTGATTGGTGAGGTTGAAGTCGCGGCGAGTGCTCTCGCCGGCCCGCAACTCCACGGTCGCCGTGGCCGGGTCCAGTCCGGAATAGAAGGCTTCGACCGTCACCCGGCCCGCGGGCAGGGAGGGAAAGCGGAAGGTGCCCGTCTCGTCCGTGAAGGTCGTCTGGTCGGTCCCACGCACACTCACGCGCGCGTTGTTCAGGAACTGGCCGGTGACCTCGTTCTGGACGCGTCCGCTCAGGGCGGCGGTGCCCGACGGGGTCTGCGCCAGCAGGGCGCCGGCCAACAGGAGGAACGAGGCGATCAGGCGGCGCCCGAGGGCGCGCGGAGCGACAGCAGGGCCGTCCGGGGGTAGGGTGCTCATGGGGGGAGAAAAACGAGTTCCGGGCTCGGGAGTCGAGCGCGATGGACGGACTCCCGCTCGAAGTCCCTTGCCCGCCGGCAGGTCCTGCGGCTACGGATCACGGAGCCCGATCCGTTCATGCGTCTCCCGCTCCTTTCGTCCCTTCTTCCCGTGCTGGTTGGCTTCGCGTTGGCCGGTGAACCCGGTGGCGCCGCGGCCGGTTTGACGTTGCGGGTCGGGAGCGCCCGGGCGGACATCACCCCGGCGGTCGAGGTGCGGAACTGGGTAAGCGGCAAGCCGTTCGGGGTCGTCCACGAT
>JBEDEF010000227.1:0-2522 GCA_041175845.1 Verrucomicrobiota bacterium | reverse complement strand
GGTCAACGTCTTCGACAAGCAGGGCCGGCCGGCCGGCGCCGGGCTCTACAACCCCCGGGCCAAAATCCCCCTACGCGTGGTCTGCCATTCCCCAGAACCGGTGGACGAGAGCTACTTCCCGGCGGCTCTCCGCCGGGCCGTGGAACTGCGCCGCACCCTCTTCCGGCTCGACGACACGACCGAGGCCTATCGCCTGATCAATTCGGACGGCGACGGACTCAGCGGCCTCACGGTCGATCGCTACGGGGATACGCTACTCTGCGAGGTCTACAGCCTCGGCATTGCCCAGCGTCTGCCGGGCTGGCTGCCACTCCTGCACGAGCTAGCCGGCACCCGCCACGCCCGCGTCCACGTGGACCACGACTTGGGCAGCCTGGAGGGGATCAAGCCTTCCCTTTTCAAGGAGACCAACGCCGCCGCCCCGGCCGCGGTCCGCATCCGCGAGCACGGCCTGCGGTACGAGGTGGATTTCGCGGGGGGACATAAAACCGGGTTCTTCTGCGACCAGCGGGACAACCGGCGTGCCCTCACCCGCTTCACCTCTGGGGCGCGCGTGTTGGACCTCTGCTGCTACACCGGCGGCTTCTCGCTCAACGCCAAGGTCACCGGCGGCGCGGACGAGGTAACCAGCGTCGACCTCGACGAGGTCGCGATCGCCCAAGCGCGCCGCAACGCGAACCTCAATCAGGCCCGGCTCAAGCTCGTCCACGCGGATGCCTTCGCCTACGCCCGGCAGATGCAGGCCAACGGGGAAAAGTGGGATGTCGTGGTCCTCGATCCGCCCAAGTTCATCTTTACCCGCGAGGACCACGGGAACTGGGAAGGGCGCCAGAAGTACGAGGACCTGAACCTGCTCGCCCTGTCCCTGGTCCGTCCAGGCGGCATCTTCGTCACCTGCTCGTGCTCGGGCTTACTTTCGCTCGAGGATTTCGAGGCGCACGTAATCAAAGCCGCCCACCGGCAGGACCGGCGCCTCCAGTTCCTCGACCGGACCGGTGCCGGCCCCGATCACCCGGTCTACTCCAACTGTCTGGAGAGCCGGTACCTGAAGGTGCTCTGGGCCCGGGCAGTGTAACCGCCGCGACCCTGGGTCGTGCCGCCTGCCTCAGACGCGACCGAGGTAGCTGCCGTCGACCGTGCTGATGCGGATGACTTCGCCTTCCTTGATGAAGAGCGGCACCTGCACGACCAGCCCAGTCTCGAGCTTGGCCGGCTTCTGCACGTTGCTCGCGGTGTCCCCCTTTACGCCGTCCGCCGACTCGATCACCTTCAGGGCAACGGCGGCCGGCACGTCGACGGAAAGCGGGCGTTCGTCCACGAAGAGCACGTCCACCTTGCCGCCGGCGGCGAGGTAGTTCTTCACGTCGCCAAGCTGGGTCTCCGTGAGTTCGATCTGCTCGAACGTGTCATTATCCATGAACGCGTACGTCCCGCGATCGGCGTAGCTGAACTCGAGGGTCTTCCGGTCGGTGGGTAGCACTTCGATCGTGTCGGTGGAAGCAAAGCGCTGATCCAACGCTTTGCCGTACCTGAGGTTCCGCATCTTGATCTGGACGAACGCGCGCAGGTTACCGGGCGTGCGGTGCTGGGTCTCCATGACGAGGTGGGGCTCGCCGTTGAACTTGATGACTTGGCCTTTGCGGATGTCGTTGGCTGCGGGCATGGCGGGGAGGTCTCGCGGACGGAGGAAGCGGGTTAAAAGGGGGCCGAGGGTGGCGCGGCCGCTTTGCCGCTGTCAAGGCCGCGGGCGGCGCATCTCCGCGCTTGCGCTGACCGGCCCGCTGACCGGAAGCTGCCGGCTCAGCCATGAAGCAACGCACCCTCGCGCGGGAGGTCTCCATCTCAGGCAATGCGCTCCACACGGGGGAGAACGTCACCCTCACGCTCCGGCCGGCGGCGGCGGGTTCCGGCATCGTCTTTCGCCGCCTCGACCTGCACGGCGCCCCGGAGTTGCGGCCCCGGGTCGACCTCATCACCGATCTCGTCCGCGCCACCACCATCCAGTCCGGCCACGCCAAGATTCACACCGTGGAGCACGTGCTGAGCGCCTTGGCGGGCTGCGGCATCGACAACGCGGTGGTCGAGATGAATGCGTCGGAACCCCCGATCCTCGACGGCTCGGCTCGCCCCTTCGTCAACCTCATCCTCCAAGGCGAACCGGTGGAGCAGGACGCGGACCGCGAGTACTTCGAGCTCGATGCGCCCGTGTCGGTCACCCGCGGTAACTCCTCGGTGATCGCGCTGCCCTGCGACCAGTTCAAGGTTTCCTGCACGTCCGCCGACGACCGCGGCATCCACACGCAGCACCTGTCGCTGACGGTGGACCCGGACGTCTATATGACCCAGGTGGCGGCAGCGCGCACCTTCACCGTCTATGAGGACATCGAGGCGCTGCTGAAACTGGGGAAGATCAAGGGAGGCTCGCTGGACTGCGCGGTGGTGATCCGCGGGGACAAAATAATCTCCAAGGAGCCGCTGCGTTTTCCGGACGAGTTCGTGCGGCACAAGATCCTCGACATCAT
>JBEDEF010000226.1:0-4763 GCA_041175845.1 Verrucomicrobiota bacterium | reverse complement strand
GCGTCGGCGACCACCAAGGCGAACTCAGCCTCGGGCCGGCCCGGGTCGCGGTGCAAGCGACCCACGGCGAGGATCTCCTCGGACGCCCCCCCGGCGCCGCGCACGACGACAAGGGGGATCTCCGTCTGGAAATCGGCGAAACAGAGTCGGCTCAGCCGGGCATGGCGCACGCGCTGCGCCAGAGGGATCGGACGAAAGTAACGCTGGTAGACACTGCGGTCCGAAAGGCCGGCGTGGAATTGCGCGAGCCGGGGCTCATCCTCGGGGCAGATCGGGCGCACGAGGAGGGCAAGGCCATCGGGCAAGGTCACGGCTCCGGAAAGTTTTCCGGTTGGCTCGGCGGTGGCCGGCTCCCCCGGCGCGACGCGCATCGTGTCCATCCGCGCATGCAAGCGCAGGCCGGGCGGGGCGGCGAGCGGGAAGCGGCGAGGCCGCGCTTGCGGCCGCGGGCGGCACCGCCTATCAGGGCCGCTACAGCCATGCCCACCGTCGTATTCTCTATCGCCAACCAGAAGGGGGGCGTCGGCAAGACCACCACCGCGGTCAACCTCGCCGCGGCGCTGGCCGAGCGGAAGATTCACACGCTCCTCGTCGACCTGGACCCCCAGGCGAACGCGACCAGCGCGGTGGGCGTGGAGAAGCAGACGGGGCGCAGCCTCTACGGGCCGCTGCACGGCGAGGGTTCCGCTTTCGACATGATCACGCCGACGGCCCACGAGTGCCTCGCGCTGATCCCCAGCGAGGAGGACCTGGCCGCAGCGGAGATCGAGCTGGCGCAGGGTCAGGACTACCTCGCGCGCCTGCGCCGGGTACTCGATCCAGTGCGCGACTCGAACGCCTACCGCGTAATTCTCATCGATTGCCCGCCCGCCCTGGGGCTGCTTTCGATGAACAGCCTCGCCGCCGCCGATTACCTGCTGATCACGCTCCAGTGCGAATACCTCGCCCTCGAGGGCCTCGGCCAGATCCTGCGCAACGTGGAGCGGCTGAAGGCGGCCCACGTCAATGACCGCCTTGAACTCGGTGGGGTGGTGATGACCATGTTCGACGGCCGCACGAAGTTGGCGCGACAGGTGGTCGAGGAGGTGCGCCAGCACCTGCCGGGTAAGGTCTTCGATACGCTCATTCCGCGGAGCATCCGCCTGAGCGAGGCGCCGAGCTTCGGCAAACCGATCCTCGCCTATGATCCGCAGGGCTTGGGCTCCACCGCCTACCGGAGCCTGGCCGACGAAGTCGTGGCCCGCTTTGGCCTGCAGCCCTGAGGCCCGCGATGCTGCGCGCCGCCGGCAAGTACCGCCAGGCCTTCCTCCTCGGGCTGCAAGGTAGCCTCGTGTACCGGTGGAACTTCGCCGTGCGCGGGTTCTTCTCGCTGTTCCACCTCGCTGCCGTCTTCATCCTCTGGGGGGCGGCCTTCGCCGGACGGGAACAGGTAGGCGGCTTCGATCTGCGCCAGACGCTCACCTACTTCACCACGATTCTGTTCCTGCAGTTCCTCATCAGCGCGTTCAACGAAGACTACCAGATCAGCGAGGAGATCCGGCTGGGGCTGATCAACCAGTTCCTGCTGAAACCGATCAATTACTTCCTCTACCGCCTGAGCATCTTCGCCGCCGCCCGATTGGTCTCCGGCGCGCTCATCCTCCTGCCCCTCGCCGCCGCTTACCCTTTCATCCATGACGCCCTGTCGTTTCCCGGCGAACCCTGGCGCCTCGCGGCGGCGGTACCAGCGCTGGTGCTCTCGGCGCTCGTGCAGTTCACGATCGCCTACTGCTTCGGGCTGCTGACGTTCTGGTTCCTCGAGATTCAGGGACTGGTCGTCCTCTCGATGGCAGTGGAGGCGGTGCTCGGCGGACAGATCTTCCCGCTGGATCTGCTTCCGCCCGCGCTACACGCCGTCGCTCGATTCCTCCCTTTCTACTACCAGATGTACTTCCCGGCTGCGATCCTCACCGGCCGCATCGGGCCAACGGAGACGGCCGAGGGCCTGGCCCTCCAAGCCGGCTGGGTCGTCCTGCTGCTGCTGCTGGCGCACGCGCTCTGGGTTCGGGGGCTGCGGCGCCACACCGCCGTCGGGGGATGAACGCCGCCGCCCAACACCTCCGCGTCTGGGCCGCCAGCGCCCGTTACTCGCTCACCCGAGCGCTGATGTTCCGCGGGGACTTCATCATCTGGTCGCTGGTCGAACTTTTCTGGATGGGCGTCAACCTGCTGCTGGTGGAGGTGATCTACCAGCACACCGACTCGATCGCCGGCTGGAACCGCGCCGAGATGCTGCTTCTTCTCGGTACTTCACTGCTGATCCAGCGCCTGCTGATGGGCTTCTTCTGGAGCGGGCTCTACGATCTCGGGCGCAACGTTCGCAACGGGCACCTCGACTTCTTCCTGGCGCAGCCCGGCAGCGTGATGTTCATGGTCTCGACGCGGAAGCTGGATCCCGACGGGCTGGTGAACTCGGTCGTCGCGCTCGGGCTGGTGGTCTACGCCGCCGGGGAGCTCGGGCTCCGGCCCAGCGCCGGGCAACTAGCGCTCTACGCCCTGCTGGTGGGCTGCGGCCTCGTGATCCACTACAGCGTCCTGATGCTCTCCACCGCGAGTGTCTTCTGGCTAACCAGCGCCCAGGGCGTGGAGGGCGGTTACTTCAGCCTGATCGAGTTTTCGCGGATGCCTCGCGAGGCCTTCCGGGGCGCCGCCGAGGTGATCTTCGTCTGGCTGCTGCCGGTCGTGGTCGTGAGCAACGCGCCGGCGCGGGTGCTCCTGCACGGCTTCGAACCCGTCTGGGCGCTTGGCCTCGCCGGCTTCGCCGCGCTTTGGCTCGGCCTCGCCGTCCTCGTCTTCCACCGCGGGCTCCGCCGCTACGCGAGCGCCAGCTCATGAGTATCATCGCCACCCCACCCGAGGTCCGCCTCGGCCACGTCTTCCGTGACCGCGCACTCCTGGCACAGGCACTCACGCACCCATCCCTCCGCCAGGAACCCAATCCGCCCGCCACCAACCAGCGGCTTGAGTTCCTCGGCGACGCCGTGCTGCAGCTGGTCCTCACGGAGGAACTATTCCAGGCCTTTCCCGGGGAACGGGAGGGGGAACTCAGCCGCCTCCGCGCGACGCTCGCCAATGGCACTTGCCTTGCCGGCCTCGCTCGCGAGGCCGGAGTCGACGCCGCCCTGCGCCTCAGCCCTGCCGAGGAGGCGACCGGTGGACGGGGACGCCCAGCCGCCCTGGCGGATGCCCTCGAGGCCCTGCTCGGCGCCATCTTTCTCGAGGCCGGTCTCGAGGGTGCGCGTCGCGCCGTCCACGCCCTGTACGGACCGCTCGGCCCGCGACTCGCGGCCGACGAGGCGGACAACCCCAAGGGCCGCCTGCAGGAGCGCATCCAACCGGTCCACGGTAACGACGCCCTCCGCTATGCGGTGGTGGCGACCGAGGGGGCCGACCACGCCCGAACGTTCACCGTGACCGTCTATCTCCGCGATCAGCCGCTGGGCACAGGCCGCGGCTCCTCCAAGCAAGCCGCCGAGAAGGCGGCGGCCCGCGCCGCGCTGGCAGTCACCTGAGGCGCCGTCCTTTCGCCCGATGGCTGTAGCCCAGTCGCTCATCCGCCGCGTCACGGGGGTCTGCCCACCTGCCCGCGGTGCCGTACTCGCCGCGCTCACGCAACGCGAACGCGCGCCTGTCTGGCTCGTGGTCACGCCTACCCTGCGCGAGGCGGAGCTCCTCGCGGAGGACACGGCCTTTTTTCATCGCGCGCGCGGGGCTCCCGCGCCGCTCGCGGCCCTCGTGTTCCCCGAATCGGTGCAGGAGACCGCGGAGATGCGCGAGGCCTTCGCCGCGTCCAGTGATCGCCTCGCCGTGCTCTCGCGGCTGCGCGCGGTCCGCGCCCTCACCGCCACGCCGGACACCCTCGTGGTGACGACAACTGCCGCGGCGCTGCTGCAGCCCGTGCCCGCGCTTGAGGAATTCGCCCGCCAGGAGCTCACGCTGACCCGCGGCGCCACCCTGCCCTTCCAGACCCTGCTCGAGGAGTTGCGCCGGCTCGACTACGATTGCGAGGCCGTCTGCGAGGCTCCGGGCCACTACGCGGTCCGCGGCGGTCTCGTCGACATCTATCCCGTCACCGCGACGGGACCGTGTCGGATCGATTTCTTCGGCGACGAGATCGAGTCGATCCGCCGATTTGATCCCGTGACCCAGCGCTCGGGGGACGCCGTGGAGAGCGTGGCGGTGCCGGCGTCGCCGCGGGTGCGGCTGGCAACGTCCGTGACGGGGCTCGCGGGCTACCTGCCCGGGACCGCGCGTCTCGTGCTCGTGGAGCCCGCGACGCTGGAGGCCGAACTGGCCGCGCTGCTGCCCGCCGGAGGCGCCGACCCCCTCGCGGCGCTGACCGCGCACTGCGCGGGCGTCACCGGACTGGGGGATCTCGACGAGGCCAGTCGCCTCTTGGACGGCGCCGCCGAAGAGGTCACGTGGGATACGGAGGCGCTCACTCATCACCGGCGCACGCCCGGCGAGGGTCTGATCGCGCAGGAGCGGCTGAGCGCCGAGGAGGAGGCGCGCGGGGAGTTCCTGGCGCTGGTCGCGACTTGGGGCCGCGCGGGGGCCGATGTGGCCGTGGTGATGTCCAAGGAGGGCGAGGAGCAGCGCGCCCGGGAAATGCTGGCCGCGGCGCCGGGTTGGGGGGAACTTCGCCCCCGGTGGTGGCGGGGCGGCCTGAACGAGGGCTTCCGGATCACCGCCCGGCCGGACGCTGCGCTGGCCCTGCCCGCGGA
>JBEDEF010000225.1:0-2546 GCA_041175845.1 Verrucomicrobiota bacterium | reverse complement strand
TGGAGCGGCACCTGCCGCGCCTGCGGAATTTCTCCGTGGCGGTGAAGGAGTGGAACGACGAGATCCTCTTCGTCCGACGGATCGTGCCGGGAGCGGCGGACCGCAGCTACGGCATCCAAGTCGCGCGGCTGGCCGGTCTGCCGCCCAGCTTGATCGCCCGGGCACGGACCATTTTGGGCCGCCTCGAAGGCGAAAATCCGGACGTCGAGTTACCCGCCCCGGAGGTCCGCCCGCGGCGCAAGCTGCGGGTGGCGGCGGCGGACGATCCCCAGCTCAGCCTGCTTTGACGCCGCGCCGCAGCCGCCAGAGGGCGCGGGCCTGACGGATCGTCTCAGCGAGCCCCTCGGGCGTCAGCGCCTGCTTCGGGTCGTCGCCGATGCCGTGGCTGGGGCTGACGTGGGCCTCGAGGCACAGCCCGTCGGCCCCGTAGGCCACGGCGGCGAGGGCGCTGGCGGGCACATACGCAGCCTTACCCACCGAGTGCGAGGGGTCGACCACCACCGGCGCCCAAGTCTTTTCCTTGAGCAGCGGCGTGATGCTCTCGTCGGGATGGTTGCGATAGCCGTCGAGCCCCGGGGCCGTGCCGCGCGGGCAGAGCAGGATGTTCGGATTGCCGAAGGCGGCGATGTACTCGGCGGCCGAGATGAACTCGTTAACCGGGCCCATGTGGATGCTGCGCTTGAGCAGGACGGCGGTCTCCCGGCCGGCCACCGCGCGACCGATGGCGCGGAGGAGGGAGTAATTGAGGGCGTTGCGCGCGCCGACCTGCAGGCAGGTGACGCCCGCCTCCAGCGCGAGGCCGATGTGCGCCTCCTCCATCACCTCGGTGTCTACCGGGAGGCCCGTGCGCCGCGCGCCCTCCAGCAGGATGTCCAAGGAGCGGGTGTCGCCTTGGAACGAGTACGGGTTGGTGCGCGGCTTCCAGACTCCGCCCCGGATCATCTGAGCGCCGGCTTCCTTCACCGCCGCGGCGCTCTCGTAGAAGTAGTTCGGATTCTTCGGGTCGATGGTGCAGGGCCCGGCGATCACAAACAACTCCTCCCCCAAGGTGACGCCCCCGATCCGGATCCGGTGGCTGGCAAGGTCCGAGCGCTTGTCCATCAGCTTGAACGGCGACTGGATGCGGTCGATGCGCTCGACGTAGTCGAGGCCCTCGAGCCGGTTGATCATCAGGTCGTCCCGCTCGTCGCCGACGATCGCGTAGATCGTGCGGAGGGCGCCGATGATCGGCTGGATGGTACAGCCGAATTCGGCAACAATCCCGGTGACCTCGGCAAGTTGCGCCGGTGTCAGGCGATTGGACTTGGGCAGAATCATTCCGGGAGCGTGGCACCGGGCAGGGCCGGAGGACAAACCGGATTTTCGCCGCGACTATCCCGCGGCGCGCCGAAACCTCCGACTCCCCGGCAATCGTGCAGGCTCAGAGAAACTGCTCGAATTCAGGCGGCACCGGCGCGCGCGCCGCGAAGGCATGGGCCGCTCCAGACCATTGGTACTCAAAGCTAGTTTCCGCCGCGTGCAGAAAGAGGCGGCGCGTGCCGGCCGCCCGGGCAAAGTCACGATTGCGCGAGAAATCCCCGTACGTCTGGTCCCCGACGATCGGCAACCCACGCTGCGCGCACTGCACCCGCAACTGGTGGCTGCGGCCGGTGCGTGGTTCCAAGCGCAGGAGGGTCAGGCGGGGCACCCGGAGGCCCCGCCGCGCGACGCTCATCCGACATTCGGCCGGAATGTTACCGGCCCGCGCGGAGGTGCGGACGCGGCCCTCGCGGCGTTCGACCGCGAGCAGGTCGCGCCAAAGCTCGAGCGGCGCGCGGGGAGCACCGAAGACGAGGGCAAAGTAGACCTTCCGCACCTGCTTGCGGCGGAACTGGGCGCGGATCTCGATCGCGAGATCCTCACGCAGGCACCCGAGCAACACGCCCGACGTGGCGGAGTCGATCCGGTTGAGCAGCCAACAGCGGCGCCCCGGCCCGCCCGTGGGCGACTCCCATTCGTACGCCTCGGCCTCTAGGTCGTAGTGCGCCCGGAGCGTGGAGCGCGGTTCATCCCCGGGCTCGTTGGGATGGGAGAGCAGCCCGGCCGGCTTGGCGAAGGCCAGCACGCCCTGGGCATCGACCTGGAGGAGCGTGACGCCGCGGCCGAGGGGCAGGTCGGAGGTGTCCGGCTGCCCACTCACTGGTAGTAAAACGTGAAGGTCATCTGCTGCCGGTCGCCGAGGACTGCCTTCATGTCGTCGGTCCACGGACCGTAGGGCATTCGGTCGGTGATCGCGCTGACGCAGGCGCGGGTGGCGGTGTCGTTCGCGGTCGAGTTCTCGACGCCGATGTCGACGATGCGGCCTTCGTCGTTCATCACGAACTTGACCGTGACGGAACTGCCCCCGACCGGATTCGCCTTTTGCTCGATGACGATGCGTTCCCACTGGATCTGCACCGAGTCGATCATCCGTTGGAGGTAGGCGCCGTAGTTGCTCCAGCGCGCGTCGACGGCCGTGGGGCCGATGTTGGTGGTGCCGAACTTGTTTTCCGCGAGGATCGCCGGGC
>JBEDEF010000224.1:0-5807 GCA_041175845.1 Verrucomicrobiota bacterium | reverse complement strand
CATCGGGACTCAGGCCTCGCGGGAGGTTTCGAAACGCTCGACACCCAGACTCCCGTCCTTCTGACGACGGAGTTGCTCGATCCGGAGCTCGGCCTCCTGGAGGCGGCCCTCGCATACCTTCAGCAGTTGCGTGCCCTGTTCGAAGCGGGCGATCAGGTCGGCGAGGGGGACATCGCCCGCCTCCATCGACTCCACGATGGCCTCGAGGCGGTTGAGGGCCTCCTCAAAGGAAGGTTGAACGGAAGAGCTTTCCACGGACGCACGATGGAGCCGGAGCGCGGCATTTCAAATCATCTTTCGGCTCGCGGCGCGGGCGCGATCGCTTCTGGTGGTCGGATGGTTTCCGTCCTCTGGATCGCCCTCGGTCTGCTCCTGCTTCGCCTGGCCGCGTCCCTCGTGCTGGCCGCCCTCAATCGGGCGGAGGTCCGCCGGCACGCCGCGAGCGCCCCACCGGCCGTTGCGGCGACGATGGACGCGGCCACCTACGGTCGGGCGGTGGAGTACACCCTGGCCCGCTCGCGCTTCGGGGCGCTGTCGGAGGTGTTCGACACTCTGGTGCTGGCCCTCGCCCTCCTGAGCGGGATCCTGCCGCTGCTGTTCAACGAGACGGCCGTCTGGGGCGGGCCGGAATCCACTTGGAACCACGCCCTGTTCGTCCTGCTGGCGGGCGTGCTCCTGGCGATTCCCTCCCTGCCATTCGAATGGTGGGAGCAGTTCCGGATCGAGCAGCGGTTCGGCTTCAACCAGTCGACCCCGCAATTGTGGGTGACGGACAAGTTGAAGGGCACGGCGCTGATGTTCCTGCTGGGCTTCCCGCTGCTCTGGGCGCTGCTCTCGCTGGTTCGCTGGGTGGGCTCCGCCTGGTGGCTGTGGGGCTTCGCGCTGCTCTTCGGGTTCCAACTGCTGATGCTCATCCTCTATCCCAAGTTCATTTTACCGCTGTTCAACCGCCTTACCCCACTGCCCGAGGGGCCATTGCGGGACAGGCTGCTCGCGCTTGGCGATCGCACCGGCTTCCGCGCCCGGGCGATCGAAGTGATCGATGGCTCCAAGCGCTCCGGCCACTCTAATGCCTACTTCACCGGTTTCGGCCGTTTTCGGCGGATCGTGCTCTTCGATACGCTGGTGGCTCAGCTGACTCCCGAGGAGCTGGAGGCCGTCCTGGCCCACGAGATCGGGCATTACCGCCGCGGTCACATCCCAAAGCTCATCGCCGTCTCGGCCTTGATGATGCTCGCGGCCTTCGCGGCCATCGCTTGGCTGGCGAACCGCCCTTGGTTCAATTCCGCCTTTGGCTTCCCGCCCGCCCAGCTCGCCCCCTCTTTCCTGCTCTTCGGACTGCTCAGCGGAGCCGTCACGTTTTGGTTCTCCCCGCTCAGTAATCTACTGTCCCGCCGTCACGAGTATGAGGCGGACGCCTTCGCGAGGGAGGCCATCGGCGGCCCCGCCGCGATGATCGCCGCGCTGCGCAAGCTCGCCCAGAAAAACCTCAGCAACCTCACGCCGCATCCTTGGTACAGCGGGTTTCATTACTCGCATCCCACGCTGGTCGAGCGGGAGCGGGCGCTTCTGGCGGCGCCGGCGAAGCGGTGAGCTCCGATGAATTGTTTCGAGCTGGCCAGAGGTGGCTCGCCCGAGTCCTGCTGCTGTGCCTTGGCGTCGGCCCGGCGTCTGGGGAAACTTTGCGGGTCGCGACTTGGAACGTCGCCAATTACGGGCCCACGGCACGGATAACCGGCGCAGGTTACCGCTCTGATTACCCCAAGCCTGAGTCCGAAAAGGCCGCCCTTCGATCGGTCTTACACCACCTCAATGCCGATGTGGTGGCCCTGCAGGAAATGGGCCCTCCCGCCTATCTGGAAGAACTCGCGCGCGATCTCGCGAGGGAAGGCCTTGTGTATGCCCATCGAGCCGTCGCCGCGGACGACGAACCGCGACGGAACGCCATTTTGTCGCGGGTGCCGCTCCACGCGGTGCGCACCCATGCGACACTGGAGTTTCCATATTTGGGCCGGACGACTCGCCTGCGTCGTGGTTTGCTGGAGGCGACGCTGCTCACGAGTGCAGGAGAGCTCACCCTCGTCGTGCTCCATCTGAAAAGTCCCTTGTCGAACGATCCCCGGGACCCACGGGCCGACGGCCTCCGGCGAGCGGAGGCCGGTGCGGTCCGCGGGTTTCTGTTGGAGCGCTTTCCCGATCCCCACGCGTCGCGTTTCCTGCTGCTGGGCGACTGCAACGAAGGCCCCACTGGCCCGGCTCTGCTTACGCTGCGCCGGCGGGGTCGGACGGAGCTGCTCCGCCTCGCCCCGGCAGTTGATGACCGGGGAGACTCGTGGACGCATCATTACCGACGCGGCGAGACGTACGCGCGGGTCGATCTGATACTCTACTCTCCCGCGGCAGCCCCATGGATCGCGGGGCCGGGGGAGATTTTAGATGGCCCGGAGGTGCGAAGCGCGAGCGACCACCGCCCGGTGGTCCTGCGCTTGGTACCCCTTCCGATTAGCGGGGGCTGACCGTGACGGGCACGGTGACTTCGCCGGAACCATAGCCCTTCAGGTACAGCTTGCCGGACCCCGGCTTGCCGCCCTCGACACCCACGGTCACCTGCGTTTGGCCCTGGGGCACGATCACCTCAGGCATGATCACGCTGTCCGGCACGTCGGTGGCGACGTCCAACAAGGTACCACCGGCAGGGGCGGGATTGGGTAGCGCGAAGCTCAAGCTCGCGCGTTCACCGGTCCGCAGGGTGAGGGCGGAGGGGGAAACGGTTATGCTGCTCGGATCGATGCGGAAGGTGCCCACCGGAGAGGTGCCCGCAGCGTTGGCGACGGCGACTTGATAATTGCGATTGGCCTCGAGCGCGGGGACAAAGAAGCTGATGGAGTTCGGCGACTCGAAGGCGGTGCGGGCCGGCGTGCCGTTGAACTGGATCACATCCTGCGGGGTGAAGCCGCGGCCGACCACGCTGATGCGTGAGCCCACCGGGCCCCGGTTGACCTCGAGTGAGAGAACGTAGCGGCGGACAATCTGCACCGTCTCGACCTGCGTATAGGCCTCGCGCGGGGTAAGGACCCCGTTGCCTTCGATGTTGTAGCTCACAAGGAAGTAGTACGCGAGGCGGTCGCGGCCGGCCGGAAGCTGGTACTCAAACTCGTGCAGGCCGCCTCCGAGCGGGCTGGGCTTCATCTCGAAGTTTTTGCCGTCGAGCACGATGTTGGGCGTGAGTCCGACCACGGTGCCGGTGCGCTTCGCGATGCGGAGGCTAAACGTATAGATTTGCGACGGATTCTCCGCCATCGATTTGGGCGTCAGGTCCGTGAGCGTCACCGCGTCGCACCCGCTAAGGAGCGCGAGGCCGGCGGCGCAGGCCAGCCAGGCGAGGATCTTGGTCGCGACGGGGCGGACGGAGGAGTGCATTTTTTC
Organism: Verrucomicrobiota bacterium; assembly: GCA_041175845.1. Classification (GTDB taxonomy): domain Bacteria; phylum Verrucomicrobiota; class Verrucomicrobiia; order Opitutales; family Opitutaceae; genus ER46. Next base: position 2,381 of record JBEDEF010000224.1, on the reverse strand, counting down.
CTATGAGTGGTGGGATTAGGCGGCTTCAATGGCAAGCCATGAACGGGACGATGACAGGTCAGGAGGGGATCGGGTTCCCCGCCGCCGCGTGGCCCTCGCCGGAGCAATCCACCGGGCTCTATGTGCACGTCCCGTTCTGCGCCTCCACCTGTGATTTCTGCGCCTTTTACCAGGAGCAGCCGGAGGCGGGGCAGATCCGGCGCTATTTGGACGGCGTGGCGCGCGAGGCCGACCTCGTGCCTGCGCCGGCCCGGCTCGAGACGGTCTTCATCGGCGGGGGCACGCCGGGCCTGCTGGCGCCGCGTGATCTGGCCCGCTTGCTGGAGGTGATCCGGGCCCGATGCGGCGGCCTCCCCCGGGAATGGAGCATCGAGCTCGCGCCGGGATCGGTCACTCCCGAGCGGCTGGCAGTACTGCGCTCCGGCGGGGTCACGCGGGTCTCTCTCGGGGTGCAAAGCTTCCAGCCAGCCCTCCTGGAGGCCTTGGGCCGCCGGCATTCGCTGGCGCAAATCGAGCGCGCGTGGGCGTGGATCCACGGCGCCGGCTTCGCGAGCGTGAACCTGGACCTAATGTTCGCCCTGCCGGGCCAGACGGCTGAGGAGTGGGCGGCGGACGTGCGTCGCGCGGTCGAGCTGGGACCGGACCATCTTTCGACCTATTGCCTGACCTTTGAGGAGGACACGCGCCTGTGGCTGAAGCTGTCGCAGGGTCGGGTGCGGTTGGATCCGGAGTTCGAGGCCCGGCTCTACGAGGACACCTGGGCTCAGCTGGCGGCGGCCGGCTACGCCCAGTATGAGGTCTCCAATTTCGCCCAGCCCGGGCACGCCTGCGCGCACAACTTGGCGACTTGGCGGATGGGGCAATGGATCGGCCTGGGCCCCTCGGCTGCCTCCCAGCAGGGCGCGTGGCGGGGAAGCAACGTCGCCGACGTCGAGGCGTGGCTGGAGGCCTTGACGCGGGGAGAACGCCTCACCGGCGAGCGGACGCCCCTCACGCCGGCCCTGCTGGCCGAGGACGCCGTGATTTTCGGGCTTCGGATGAACGCCGGGGTTGATCTCGCTCCCTGGCGCCTCCGGGTCCCCCGGTTGCCGTGGTTGGCGCTCGACGCGGAGCTGGCGACGCTGGAGGATGAGGGAATGTTGCAGCGTTCCGCTGACACCGTTCGCCTCACGCCTCGGGGACGCCTGCTGGCCGACGCCTTGGCCGTACGGATCATCGCGGCGCTCGAAACCGGGGTGCCTGCCTGATGTCGCCGGGCCTGCTGCTCCTCGCCGGGTTGGCGTTCCTCCTGGGGGGATGCGCCTCGACCCCGCCGCTGCCGCCCGCCGCGCGGCTCACGGCGCGATTCTACCTCGAAAGCCAACAGGGCCAAGGGGTGCCTGCGACCCTTCCGCGTAGCGGCCTCTCGCTGGGGCTTAATCCGCAGCCGGTGGTCACCGAGGGCGACATGATCAACGTCGAACTGGTCCAGGTGGATCTGGGGCGGTGTCTGATGTTCCAGGTCTCTTCGTCCGCCGCCCGCGACCTGTACCGGATGACCGGCTCGAATCAGGGCCGGCGACTGGTATTGTTCCTCGACGGGGTGGCCAGCGGGGCGCGCCGGATCGACGGGCCCATCGCGGACGGGGTCCTCTATTGTTTCGTGGAGGTCGACGACGAGGCCCTACCCGCGTTGGTGGAGAAGCTGCGGCGAACGACCGAACACCTGCAGCGGGAGCTGCGGAGGAACGGATGAAGCGAAGGGCTTTCCTGGGAGGACTTTCTACCCTGGCGTGCGTGCGCCAGGCGTCGGCGGCTGCCCGGTCGGGTTTCGAACTAGTCTGGCCCACCCCCCATCCGGGCTGGCGGGAACGACGTCCGCCGGCCGAATGGCTGCAGCACGCTGGATCCGGAGATTCGGCCACCGGAGGCTTCGGTGGGGTACGGAGTGGCGGCAGCCGTTTTCACGAGGGTATTGATATTCAGGCTTTAGGCCGCGACCGGCAGGGCAACGCCACCGATCCAGTCTTTGCTGCGATGGCGGGCGTCGTGCGCCACGTCAGTGCGAACGCTGGGAACAGTAGCTACGGGCGTTATGTGGTGGTGGAGCATCCTTTGCGGGAGCCGGCAGTTTACACGCTTTACGCCCACCTCGCGCAGATCGCCCTCGAGGTACGGCCCGGCGCGGAGGTGCGAGCGGGCCAGACTCTGGGCATCATGGGGCATAGTTCGGGGGGGTACCGCATTCCACCAGCGCGCGCGCACCTCCATTTCGAGATTGGATTAGCGGTCACGCGCGACTTCGAAGCGTGGTACCAGCGTCGCCGACTCGGTGGGCGCAACGAGCACGGGATGTGGAACGGGATGAACCTGATCGGGGTGGACCCGGTGCGTTTCTTCGA
>JBEDEF010000223.1:0-2959 GCA_041175845.1 Verrucomicrobiota bacterium | reverse complement strand
AAGATTCCCACCTCGCGCACACCGTGCTCCCGCGCGATCGCCGCGAGTTGCTCCCACCGCCCCCGGCCGGCCACCGCGACCAGCTCCAGCCGGTCCCGATGCGCCGCGATCACCCGCCGGGTGCTTTCGCCGATGGAGCCCGTGGCCCCGAGGAGGACAATGCGTTTGCGGCGGGTGGACACGGGATCGGCGGGGAGCGGCGCGCCTCAGGCGGGCCCGAGGAGCAGGTAACCGACCGGCGCAGCGAGGATCATGCTGTCGCTCAGGTCGAACATCCCGCCGATGCCCGGAATGGCGCGGCCGGAATCCTTCAGGTTGGCCCGCCGCTTGATCACCGATTCGACGAGGTCGGCCACGATCCCCAGCACGGCTACGGGAATTGCCACAAGCGCCGCGCGGCCGGGCGTCAGCTGCCCGCCGAGGACGTCGCGGGCCAGCCAGGCGATGCCGGCGCCGACGCCCATCGAGCAGAGGATGCCGCCGGCGGCGCCCTCCCAGGTCTTCTTCGGGCTGATCTGCGGGGACATCCGGTGCCGCCCGAACGCGAGGCCCGCCAGCAGCGCGCCCACGTCGCAGAACTTCGCCACCGCCACCAGCCACAGCGCGAGCACCAGGCGCGCGTCCGCGCTGATGGCGTCGCCGGGTCGCGGGACGAGGATCGCCACGAAGAACGAGAGCATCAGGGAGACGTAGACGAGGCCGAACAGGGTCGTCGCCAGCGCCTCGACGCGCGTCTCCGGCGTGCGTTCCCCGAGCAGGCGCACGGCGCACACCACCACCGCGAGGGGCAGCACCATCCCCATCGGCCAACCGAGGCGTGCCTCCAGCCAGGGCGCGAGGGTCACGAGCACGCCGACGCCGATCCCGAATTTATCGAACGGGTCGTAACCCGCGCCCCGCATCAGCTGGTAGAATTCGCGGAGAGTGAGCGCCGAGATCAGGGTGATCACGACGAGCGCCCCGGGGGTGCGGAAGAACCAGAGCGACCCGCCGAGGAAGGTCCAGAGGAGGACGGTGCTGAGGATGCGCTGGCCCATCGCGGAAGGGATCAGACGCCGGCCGGCTGGATCTGGGCGCTCGTCCGGCCGAAGCGGCGCTCGCGCCGCTGGTAGTCCGCGATGGCCGCCTCGAGGTCCGCCCGCGAGAAGTCGGGCCAGAGGACCGGCGTGAAGTGGAATTCCGCATACGCGGCCTGCAGGAGTAGGAAGTTGCTCAGGCGCGTCTCGCCTGAGGTCCGCACCACGAGGTCGGGATCGGGCAGGTCCGCCGTATAGAGGTAGCGCCGGAAATGCTCCCACGAGGCCTCGCCGGCCGGCTCCCGGCCCGCCGCTACCGCCGCGGCGTAGGCCCGCGCGGCTTCCGCCACCTCGGTGCGTGATCCGTAGTTCAGCGCCAGGACCAGCGTGTAACCGGTGAGGTGTTGCGTCTCCGCCTCCGCCTCCCGCAGCCGCGCCTGCACCCCCGCGGGGAGGTCCGCGGTCCGCCCGATGGTCCGCAGCCGGATCCCCTCGCGTCGGAAGTTGTCCAGCTCTCGCCCAAGGTAGTACTCCAGCAGCCCCATCAGCGCGCCGATCTCCTCCGCCGGCCGCCGCCAATTTTCCACGGAGAACGCGTAGAGGGTCAGGATTCGGACCCCAAGGTCCCGCGCCGCCCGCGACACCGTGCGCACGGTTTCAACGCCCCGGCGGTGGCCCTCAATCCGCGGCAGACCCCGCTGGGTCGCCCACCGCCCGTTGCCATCCATGATGATGGCGACGTGCGCGGGAACGGCGAGGGCGGGATCCATGAGCGGGCGAAGTTGGGGTGCGGCGCCGGCGTTGACAAGCGCGCGGTCCGGGCCGCTCAGCGGCCGCGCAGGAAGGCGAAGGTGCGGTCCGCCTGTCCCGGAAGTACCTCGTGCCCAAAATCAGGGTAAAGCACGACCTCCTTCGGGGCCGAGATGCGGTTAAAGGCCGCGAATTGGGTGCTCGGCAGGCAGATGGTGTCCATCAGCCCGGTGAACATCAGGGTCCGCGCCCGGATCCGCGGGGCGAGGTGCTGCACGTCGATGTACCCGAGGCGGGTAAAGATTTCGCGCTCCCGCTCGTGGCGCGGGTCGAACGCGCGGAAGAAGAGCCGCAGCTCCTCGTACGCCTCCCGCGCCTGATCCATCTCCCAGGTCCGCTGGTAATCGCAGAGGAAGGGGTACACGGGCGCCGTCCGGCTGATCCGCGGCTCGAGGGCCGCGCAGGCCAGCGCGAGCGCTCCGCCCTGCGACGCCCCACAGCAACCGGCGCGCGCGGGATCGACCTCGGGCAACGCGAGCACCACCCGCGCCAGTTGCACCGTGTCGAGGAAGATTTGCCGGTAGAGCAGCCGGGCGGGGTCCGGATCCTCCAGCCCCCGCACGATGTGCCCGCGCAGAGTCGGGCCGCGGACGCACCCGTTGTCCTCGGAACGCCCGCCTTGGCCGCGGCAGTCCATCGTGGCGTGACAGCAGCCCTCCGCCGCCCAGCCGAGCTTGTCCACCCAGTCGCCGGAATGGCCGGCGTAACCGTGGAACTGCAAGATTGCCGGGCAGGAGCGGGGGCGCGCGTCCCGCGGGCGCACGTACTTGGCGTGGATCCGCGCACCGCCGACCCCGGTGAACCAGAGTTCGAGGCACTCGACGCGCTCCGTCGCTGGCCCCGCCGGCCGCAGCTCGGGCTCCGGTGGGGTGGCATCGAGTTCGCGCAGCGCCGCCGCCCAGTAGGCGTCGAAGTCGTCGGGCCGCGGGTTGCGGCCGGCGTAGTCGCGGAGCTGGTGGGGCGGCAGGTCGATCAGGGGCATGGGTTCAGAAGACGCGGAGGAAGGAACGCGGGCCGAGGTCGATCAGGGCGCCAGGGCCGCCCGCACGCCAGCTCCCGCGCTGCACCCCGTCGGGTCCGAAGATGCCGACCTCCCCCGCCTCCCCGGCCAGCACGGCGTGGAGCTCGCCGCG